>NZ_JBNUPE010000009.1:0-81393 GCF_050409585.1 Facklamia sp. P9177 | reverse complement strand
CTCGAGGAAAAAGATGAGAATAGAAATTCTCACTTTTTCCTCGAGTTCACCAAGCCAAGCGCGCGTGGGTTCGAATCCCACAAATTTTTAAAATTTCAGGACATTTTCATTTACGGTTGACATTACTTTGATACAATTAAAAAATCTAAATACAAAAAAGAGTTGGGACAAAAGGGCTTCTCAGCCGCCACAAAATTTACAGCGATCCTAGATTATTGGCCATAAATAGCAGCTCGACACCAGTCTTCAACTTATCTTTACCGAGAAGGTGGAGCCGAGTGAAACTTAAGTTCGCCTTTACTTGTCCAAATACAGACTCTACATCAATCTTTCGTTGACTGTAGAGTGCCTTTCCTTCGTCAGATAAAAGCTTCGCTCGTTCGTTTTGCTTGAGTGATTCATAATACGAGTTGTGATAGATTGCTTTTTGAGGCGCCTTATCTGGCTCTTTCGGTCGGTATACGTTCATCGTACTTTTATAGCCACTACGTGTTTTTGCATGTCGCGTATGATGATAGTAGTAAATACTTCCTTCAGGCAATGTGATTGTCTGTGCTTGAGGGTCGATACGCCAGTTCCCCTTAAATTTAAAGGTCCGTTGGTATTTCTTCGTTTGCTCTTTTTCAAATAAATTCTATTTAATAAGGTGCTTGTATCCATGGGAAGTTAAGTCAGTTAATTTTTCCTCACTGCCATACCCAGCATCCCCGATAATAAAACGTGGTTGATGGGCAAACTGTTCCACAAATGGAATGAGCATCAGCGTATCTGTCGGATTGAGGAAGACATCATAGGTTAAGACCTATTGATTTTCCGTGGCAATCTGAACACTATAACTCGGCTTGAGTTAACCGTTGCGCATAGGATCTTCCTTCATCCGCATAAACCTTGCGTCGTGATCGGTCTTAGAAAAGCTATTGCGACCGTGGAATGTCTCTTGATAAACGATGTGTTTTTCTTCACGAGGAATAAAATCCTGGGCAATTTTTCGGTGATACTTTATGAGACGACGGCGCTTCTTTTTGCGTTCATTCGCTCCGGCAACAATTTGCGATTCGATCGCTCAATTAAGCGTTTCAACTTCTTCGCTTAAGAGCTTCCCAATCGTAACGAGGTCTTCCTGTAAGGTGTCGGCTTGATCGAAAGTCATTGCCTGCTGAATCTCCGGTTGAATCAGTTCGCTAAAGTACGTCGTCACCGAGTGGGTGAGCGCTGCTTCATAACGGTCAATGGCTTTCTTCCATACGAACGAATAGTTACTAGCGTCAGCTTCAAACTTCGTCCCATCTATAAACATATGATCGTAGGTAATCAGCTGGTCAATTTTTAATTGTACAGTAAAAAACATAAAAATCCTGTAGAAAATAAGCAGCTGTCTCAGATGATCAGAAGCGATTGATTGTGCGATAGAAAACAATCTGTTGATCAGTTAACCAATGCATGGCAAGCTTTTCTTCCATCATCTTTTGAAGACGACGGCCTGAAAAACTGCCTTCAGAATAAGCAAATAACAATGCTTTAATTAGAACACAATGATGATAAGAAGGTCGCCCATCGGCAGGTTCAAATGGGCGAATATTTAATTCTGAAATCTGTTCGACTATCTCATGATTTCGCCTAAACACTATGATTTTCAGGGAATAAACAATCCATTTTCAGTGACAAGCAATTTTAATTCATAGTATACTGTTGCTACGTAGAAAAACCCTCCTAAATGGTTTTGTGATTACTACTATATTAGTAATCCATTTAGCTTGTCGACCCGTTCCATCATGCAAGTGGTCATACGTCGCTTGCCCAGCAACAGCACTATAGACATTCCAGAAGTAGATAGAGGTCTTTCCGTTTGCAGATTGTTTGCGTTTTTGAGTAACAGTGCCACGTTTCACTTCTGTATGAATGGCCTGTGATGAACGTCCGAGTAATCGAGCGATTGCTCGGTTGGATTGAGGTGGGGCTTTTGTTTTATAAGCTTCAATATTCACACGTTCTTCATAAAATAGATGTTTGCCTTTTGGAGAGGTTGTACAATATGTTTGAGCCGTGTGGAGTCTCCTACTCTATGTTTGGGTTGTTACTACATAGATTAGCAAACACACTGGCTCTTTTTCTAATTTATATGGCTAAGTTTATTTTACAATTCACTATTTCAATCTTTTTTTCCACTTTTAAGGTTTATTTGATAGTAATTTAGACTGATGTTTATCTTAATATCAATTTAATTAATATTAATTTTTATAAAAACATTTCGTTTTTAGTTCTAGTTAACGTTTGTTACTTCATTATCTAGCTTATAATTTACACATTTTTTAAATTCTATTGGTCAGCAAAAGTAAAAGGCACTAACAGTAAATTACTAAGAAGATCTTTTAAGACAGATGTCTGCCATCTCTTGATTAGATAGCAGCAAATAACTCCAATCGATCAAAACTTTTAGTAACTTTAGAAAAAATTTGAAACTTATACTTGCTATTTGTTAAGAATAGTGTATACTTAAAAATAGAGATATACGAAAACTAAGCTTTGAGTGTATCTGATTAGAGCAATTACAAATTAGATTTAGGAGTGAAAGAAATGGGATTATTTAGTAAAGAACCAAAAGAAAACTTTTTAGACATGATTGAGAAAAGACGCTCAATTTACGATTTGAAGGCTGCATCACCAATCAGTGACTCAGAAATTGAAAGTATCATTGCAGATGTAATTAAATTTACACCTTCAGCTTTCAACTCACAAAGTACACGTATCGTTTTACTATTAAACGATAACCACAAACAACTTTGGGATTTAACTACAGAGTCTTTAAAAGAGATGATGGGAGATGCTGATTTCACAGGAACACAACAAAAAATGGATATGTTCAAAAATGCATACGGAACCGTTCTCTTCTTCGAAGATAAGACAGTCGTTAAAGGTTTGCAAGAACAATTCCCTATCTTTGCTGATGGATTCCCTACTTGGGCTCAACATACTAATGCTATGCATCAATTTAATGTATGGACTGCTTTTGCTGAGAAACATTTAGGTGCTTCCTTACAACACTATAATGGTGTGATTGATGAAAAAGTTTATGAAACTTATGGCATTTCTAGAGACTGGGAATTAGTCGCTCAAATGCCATTTGGCGAAATCGGTTCACCAGCTGGCCCTAAAGAGTTCCAACCAGTAGAAGAGCGATTCATCGTTAAAAAATAAGTAAAACACTTTCATTAACATTTGAAAAGAAGTATTGTCCAAATGGATAATACTTCTTTTTTAAATCTTTTATTAAGCTTTAAATAGAAAAATACGCCAATAAACTTAAACAATCTTCTTAAAAAGAATTCACTGAACAAAAAAACTCCCTCTTATAACGGAGGGAGATGTTATGACTATTTTTCATTAGCACTTTTATTTAAGTAAGCATTTAACATCCAAATTGTTTTTTCAGCCTCGGATTTTAAAGCAATGAGCATATCATTTGATGGAAAGTCTTCTGCTTCATCGGTTAAGTGAATGCCTTCATCATACAAAGCAATTAATGTTCTATAATCGTTGACAATCGCTTCTACCATTTGATCTTGTGATAATGCTTGATCACTAGTACTTTCTTTAATAACAGAATGTTCAATAAATTCTGTTAAAGTGGCATATGGCTGACCACCAATAGCTAATAAACGTTCAGCAACCTCATCCATATCAGCTGTCACCTGATCATACAATTCTTCAAACTTTTCATGCAGTGTGAAAAAACGTGTTCCGCTTACATACCAATGAAATTGATGCAGCCGAGTATAGAAAACACCTTGTGTAGCAACCACTTTATTTAATAGATCAAACACCTTTTTCTCCATACGATTTCCTCCTATTTTTTGCTTTTAAAGCAAGGTTTTTCTCACCATTGCTTTATATCTTTAGCATAGCATGTTCCTCTTCAATAGTTAATTATTATGCTTATCTTCAACCATACTTAAAAATTAATCACTTCGGTTTCCCTTCATCCTTTTAATTAAAACAGCTATTATCCGACACTGATTAGCCAGCAACAAGAACTATCTACCAAATGAATTAGTAAAAGAAAACACCTCTTGAAACGTTCCATTGAACAATTGCTCACTCGCGAACCCTGTTAGCGATGAATAAGAATCGATTCACGAAAGTACACGAATAAAATAACTAATAAGAAAGCAAGCGAATTTAACAAGAGGTCTTAAAACATTTTTCCCCTGATTAATAAAAAAAGACTTGAAAATTCAAGCCTTTCCAGCTATTTTAAGAGCTTATTATTTTTTACGTTGCGTTTTTAGATCGACGGTTAATAATTCACAGTTTTCACAAACAAAAGCCTCTGCTTTAGGGCGACTTAAGAAAGAACCATTACTCTTTAAAGCGAATCCTCCGCTAGCAAATATACCACCGACTAATTTTTTATCGTCGGGCTGCCACTTAATCGCATAGCGATCTCCTAATAAACTCCCTTTTAACATTTCGTTACCACATTGAGGACAATTCATACAATCATCTCCTTTAAAATTTAATGCACCGACTATCACAAACTTATCGGTTAGAGAAATTATAACCGTTTTACTTTTAACGGTTCAAGTGATGCAGTTTATGCCACTATGGAATAAGTTGTACTGCGTTTATTTCTCCACTCTCTTCACAAAGAAAGAATGGTTATTTTTATTTGTAAAGGGGCTTTCTTTTGAAGGTGGCGTTTTTATTTTACTTAATTTTTTTTATTTTAATAACAGACGATTCCTTAGAGGTCATTTCCCTCTTCTTTCCTCAGCTAAGCGATTTCCCCGACCATATATGAAATACAACGCGAGTCCCTTTATCCCCATTAAAAAGACGGAATAAACCGCATTAATTGCTTGAGCGTCACTGTTAGTGTCTGCGTTCGCATTACGACGGATCACAATACCTAAAGTAGGCTGGGAGGGTTGATATAAAAAGACTGAGAGATCAAAATCATCGACTAGCCGATTAAAATGAATGGCTATAAGTGCTAGGATAGTCGGTAGGATAACTGGTAACACAATCTTTCTAAAGGTGTACCCTGATGAAGCTCCTAATAGGACCGAAGCATCTTCTAACTGATTATCCAATCCATAATAAGCTGCCTTCAAATACCTCAAGGAATTAGGAAGGGAAACTACCATATAAGTTATGGGTAAAATCCACCAAGATCCGATTACTGAATGTCCTCCTAATAAAAAGGAAGGCCGATCATAAGCCATCAGATACCCCACTACCAACAGTATCCCTGGAATCAACCAAGGAATATAAAAGACGTATTCTAAAAGAGACGTGAAAAATTTTAGCTGCCCACGGTGAAGCTTGCGAGCAACAATAGCCATTAGAAAACCGGCTGCCAGTGCAGCAATTAATGAATAAAAAATGGAGGTCACAATGGGTTGAAGGTTGTCACTCAGTGAAAAAACCTTGACATAATTATCTAAAGTTAACTGACCAAGTGAAAGATTAGCAGATCGTAGGGCTTGAGATTTTGAAAAAGAAGCGATGATTAAAGCCACGAGCGGTAAGGAATAAATTATCAATATAAGATAAGCTAGCACATGAATTACTGCATTCCAGATAGGCGACTGAATTTTTTGCTTTTGCAAACGAGCTTGCGTCTTTGACAGAGATAAGTAACGCAGGCGGTGTTCGTTACGAGTCATACTATATAGTAAAAAAATTTGGGTGAAGCCTAGAAAAATCGATAGAATGGACGCTAAGTCCCTAGAAGCAGGCCGATTGGCAAAGGTTAAAATTAATGGACTAATCGTCTGAAACGTCTTCCCTCCTACCATAACTGGCGCCGAAAAAGCTGCCAAGCCTGTTTGGAAGGTCATAATAGTCAGCGTTATAATTACCGGCTTAAGTGTTGGTAAAACAACCGTTTTCAAAATATAACTAGGGCTTGATCCCATCAACTTGGCTGCTTCAATCAAGTTAAAATCAACCGATCGGATAGCGGATGATAAGAAAAGCATATAAATATGAGTGGTGCCGAAAGTCATTACAAAGAAAACAGCTCCAAATCCTTCAAACCAATAAGGATCTAAATTGGGCAAGACCTCCATTAATAACTTGGTCAAAAACCCATTCTTTCCATAAACAAGTAGATAGCCAAAGTTCATGACAATTCCACCCATTAACAGGGTGGTCATGTAGCCCATCTTCAAGAATCTTGCCCCGCTTATCTCAAAATAATCCGTGACTAGAACTAAAAACACGCCTAAGAAATTCACTGATACAGCCAAAGAAACAGCTAAAACAAAGGAATTTTTTATCGATTGCATGGCGCGTTTGGACGTTAACACTTTCTCAATTGAAGAAAAATCAAGGTTGCCACCCACTAGTAAACTATTGGTGAAAACAACACTAATTGGATAGATAATAAAGGTAATAACTAGCCAAATGATAAAAGTATAGAAGAATAAATGAGTCACCTTTTTATTAGATATTTTTGGCATTAGCTCTCACCTTTTTCATAGGATAAAATGCTTGCTGTATCTAAAGATAGGGTCACAGAATTGCCAGGCTGAAAGGTGTTCAATGTTTGGTTGAGCGTCATAAAACGAAGTGTTGACGGTCCCGCTTCAACTTCGTATAGAATAACATCTCCTTGAAAGATTTTATTCGTAAGGGTCGTCGTAAAACTTAAATTGTCAGAAGGATATCTGTGCACATGCAAGTTCTCTGGACGAATATAATGACGCTTCGATCGATCGAATTTGAAATCGCTTTGACGGTTCAGCCATTCTACTAAATTTTCTGAAAGAAAATTGACATCTCCGACAAAATTACAGACAAATTCTGTTTCTGACCGATTATAAATTTCACTTGGCGTTCCCACTTGCTGAATTTCCCCCTTATTAAAAACAGCTATTCGGTCTGATAATTCTAAAGCTTCGCGTTGATCGTGCGTAACATAAACAGCTGTAAGATTTGTACGCGCTTGGATAGCTTTCAACTCCCCTCTCAACTGTTCGCGTAATTTTGCATCCAAATTGGATAAGGGTTCATCAAATAAAATTAAATCCGGTTCAGTAACTAACGTTCTTGCTATCGCCACACGCTGTTGCTGTCCACCTGATAACTGGGAAACATTTTTAGTTAAAAGGGTGGTGTCGAGGTCGACTAATTGCGCTTGTTCGGCTACTCTTTGTTTAATTTCTTCACGATTTACCTTCGCTACTTTTAAACCATAAGCAATGTTATCAAAGACAGTCATCGTCGGAAATAAAGCGTAGGATTGAAACACCATGCCGATATTTCTTTTTTCAGCTGGTTGATAGCTTATGTCTTGTTCATTTAATAAAATTTTACCATGACTCGGTAATGTTAAGCCTGCAATGGCGCGAAGGGTGGTTGTTTTTCCACAACCGGAAGGACCCAATAAAGTAAAAAATTCTCCTTTATTTATTGATAAATTAACACCCTTGACCGCGACAAAGTCTCCATAACGAATTTCGATTGATTCTAATTTAAGCATAAGCCCACTCCTTTATTGAATAAGAAAACAAAAAGCCTCAGCCTCGAAATGAGGATGAGGACTTGGCGTGAATGATCTTATGGCATATATTCCAGTTCTAATTTTTCTACCCAACTATCTACATTCTGACGGTAGAAATCCCAGTCAACATCCATACGGACCATTTTATCTAATAATGCTTTTAGGGGTTCGGAAAGCACTTCTTGGCCACCTTCCGTCACCGGTAAGAAGCCAAATTCTTCAGCAAAAACTTTTTGCACTTCATCAGAGCCGTACCAGTTTACGAAATCTTCAGCCGCTGAATAATCATACTCTTCTCCCTTATCTAAAATCCCGATTTGCTCAGTCATGGAAAAAATACCGTATGTTGGAACGATTGGCTCTAATGCTAAGCCATCGTACTCTTCTAAGGCAAGCGCAGTCCCTGAAATATGATAGTAGTTATAAGGGGTTGTGCCTTCTTGGAAAAGCACCCATTGGTCTTCCCCTTCACGTGCTTGGTAGCCATTATTGATATAAGTCGCAACTTTTTGCCACCCTTCTTCAGAAATTCCAAGTTCTCCTTCATCGTCGCGGTATTGCATTAGCATGGAAAGAATAATTTTTTGGTTGGTTGAACCTGCTAAATCCGAAGGAATACGGTACTTATTCTTCAACGCCTCTTCTTGGCCTAACGCTTCCAATGTTTTTACAGCATCTTCTTGGTTTATAAATTCAGGATTGTACATCCCAAAAATATACGCTTCAGCAAAAGGATAAAATTCACCCTTGCCGATGATAATTTCTTCGGGTACGTTTTCGGCCCAAACTGGTTCAAAAGCATGTAAATCAACTTGCTCTTGTACATTTAACCAGTTGGCTTCATCCATCCCAATAATCACATCCGCTTGTGGATCGTTTGCCTCAGCCAGTAGCCGATTGTAAGTATCTCCCCCCGGAGCGGTTACCATTTCCAAGTAAAAGCCTTCAGCTTCAGCTAATTCGACAAGCCGAACCGTACGCGCATCGTCATAATAAGTATTGGAATAAATCGTTACTGTACGCTTTTCGTCTTGTGCCATTCCTTTAGCAAGTCCAGTGCTAGTAAAAACGGATGCAGATAAAACGGCCATTGATGCTATTAAAAATTTTTTATACATTGATTAAGCCCCTCATTATTTTTTTCAAACTAAGATTACCAACCCACTCTATTAAAGTCAATTGTTGTGACAAAGTTACTCTCCTTTCAAAAGCTGATTCAAGTATTTATTATTAATTTAAACACTTACCAACGTTGATGGATTCATATCGTTAAAGATATTTACTTATTTTAATGCAGCCTGTAATTTGGTCGTATCTCCACCGATTTCTACCGTTATTTTCTTTATTCTATTTGCCAATATATCACCTCCTTAATTTTAGGCATCAAAAAAGCACCTCCCTTTTTGATAGGTGCTTTATAAAATATCTTCGTAATTTCTTCTTGAATACAGAACACGGATTATTTCTACTAGCTTTTCTCCATTATTTACTCGGTAGAAAATAAGATAGTTTTTTACGGGACAAATTCTTATATTCTCTTTATCTAAGTCTTCATCTCTATACCTTCTAAATCTTTCAGGCATTTCATCAAGCCCTCTTATAGACTCTTCTATTTTCTTTATTAACCTTAATGCGGATAAATCAGAATTCAAGTTTGCAGAAATATACTCATATATTTTAATGATGTCTTTTTTGGCTCTAGATGATACTACAATAGTATATTTGCTCATAATTGATCGTAAATTGATTTAAAAGCCTCATCCACATTTTCATATTTCCCATCTTTTAAATCATTTATCCCTTCCATTAGCATCTTGTTTAATTCATCCCTTGAGATGTCAAAAATATCAACAAGTTTTGCATCCGGTAATTTTACATCAAAAGGTAAGCCTTTATTAAGAATAATCTGCCTATAAAACATATCCACTGCATTTGATGGAGGTATGCCCAAGGATTTCAGTATCTCCTCCGCCCTTTCTTTAATTTCCGGTTTCATCCTTATATTTAGGTTTGCTGACTTAGCCATAATTGACTCCTCCTTTTGCTTAATTATATCAAATACGTCAATACTATGTCTATACATTTAAAGTTTATCAAAGTCCTCCTGTGTAACTACTTGCTTATCTTTCCACTCATCGTTAGTTTTTTCTGTGTCCATATCAGTTATAAGTCCAATGGTGAGTAAATCTAAATCAAAAACAGAAAGACCACGTTCCACTGCTCTTAATAAAAATAAGGGGGTGGTCATTGGTCTTACTTTTTTAAGTATTTTTTCCGTCTTAATATTTAATCCCCACAATTTTATTAGCTGGGGTAGGATTTGATAAATAGAAAAAGTAGAAAAATTATCTAACCATTCCTCTGGACTGTCTTCTACCGTCTTATCCCCATGTCTTGCCATGACATAGGCTACATTCTCAAAGAGTTCTAAAGAACCTATATCAATATTAGAGTTATTCGGATAAAGTCCATATAATTGTGTAAAAGATAAAGAGCCATATAAAGCTCCTTTTACGGTACAATGTTTTTACTCCAAAACATACCGAGGACTTACATGACCCAAGTACATTTTAAACTACACAGCAAAGTGGTTCAAATTATTATTGATTATTCAGTAAAAGAGGAGGTATCTAAAAATAGTTTGACGACAGTATTTAATCAGTTAATGGAAAACCAACGAACAGAATATATTCAAGCCGATGAGTATGAACGTTTAAAAAGTCGTCAAAATCAAAAAAACGGCTATTATGAGCGAGAGTTTACCACTTGTGTAGGAACACTTGATTTAAAAGGGTGTTAACAACTACAGACTGGAATTTCCTTTTAAAACTTCTTTTTCTTATAAAGTAAACTTCCCAAAAAACTTCCAAGCACTGAAATAACGCCATAGATTAAAGAATAAATACTTGCACTCTCATTATAAAAAATAAATAGGGTAGGAATAAATAGCAAGACAACAAGCATTGGAAAAATCCAGTTAAATGAGTGCTTCATTCCATAGATTAGCGATGATATAAAACATGTCATTGGGACAGCCAATAGTAAAACCAACATCCCACTTCCTGTATTTTTAATGAAAAATGGCAATAGATAAAAGGCAAAAGCTATTACGATCAAATATACCAGCATTTTTCTAACTTTTTCCATTTCCAACTCCTTCACAAATTCACATTTTTTTACTTCTTTACTTTATTAGAGCAATCTTATTCAATATTCACTCTAACAGCCCACCAACCAATCGTTTAATTTTAAAATAGAATGCTTGAAAACTGGTCACTCTCCTAATTATTGGCTATTATCATCATTATAACAAGACTCCTAGCCATCAGCTCATAAATAGAACACTATTTGATTATTCTGCAATTATTTCACCTATTCTACTTCAACAAAATACCAAATAATCCATTGATATTTCTTTATACAAAACAATTTAATACTACCCAAAACTTTGACAGTGATTAATTGTTTGAACTTAAAATGACTAAGAGATTGACTCAACTCTGTTAGCTCAACATTAATAATCTTAGACTAAGGATAGTCGTTTAGCTTAAATTTAATGCTTCTATGTCTTTTTTTAAATTATAGGATTATCCATATTAGCAACCATCTGAATGCACTAAACGATTTAACCGATCCCACCATAAAATATTCCCATAATATATATCAAAATCGTCAACCCTACAAAGACATATCTGCCCATTGGCTCAAACCATGGCCCCAGAGTCTTATTGTAGCCCAATTGTACTTGCTTTCTAGCAAAGTCCGGTCCACATACCCAATAAAACATAATTCCAGCCAACAAAGCGCCTAATGGAATCACATAGATACTCACAATATCCATCCAACTTTCTAAAATAGCGCCATTTTCAACAAATATTCCGATGGCTATCGCTATACTCGCTACGATTCCTACCGCTTTTGCTCTTGAAAAATGGAACTTTTCTTGAAGCGCTTCGATTGGAGCTTCAAATAAATTGATCAAGGAGCTAATCCCTGCAAACAGTACTGCAATAAAGAAAAGAATGGCAAATAAGTTACCGGCTGGCATTTGTTTAAAAATCGCTGGCATGGTGATAAAGATCAAAGGAGGGCCCGCGGTTGGGTCCATATTAAAAGCAAACACAGATGGAATAACAACGAGAGCAGCCAATATAGCTGCTATTAAATCACTTACTGCAATATAGGTCGCAGAAGTAACCACATCTTCCTTTTCACTTAAATAACTCCCATACACCAATGTTCCCGAACCAGCTAAGGACAAGGAGAAGAAAGCTTGGCCTAATGCATAGACCCATGTTTGTGGATTTTTTAGCGCTTCCCATTCAGGTTGAAACAAATAGGCATACCCTAGACTTGCTCCCGGTAAGAAGATCACGCGAATACTTAAAAGCAGGAACATTATAAAAAATCCGGGCATGAGCACTTTATTTATTCTTTCAATCCCCTTTGAAATGCCCACTCGCATAATCCCAAAAGTTAGGATGAGTGCAGCTAGATGCCAGCCAATACTTCCAAAATTCCCAGCAATCTTTTCAAAATAAGCTGAACTATCTGCCGCTTGAATCATCGAACCTGAGATTGCCCCAAAGGTGAACCTTAAAATCCAGCCAATGACAACCGAGTAGCCAATCGCGATCCCTAAAGACCCGATGGTGGGAATTAAGCCAAGCCATTCGCCATACGGCTTGCCTCTTTTAGCCATTGCCTTCTTAAAGGCAGCCAGAGGACCTGCTTTCATCGCTCTTCCCAACGCGATCTCACCAATTACTCCCGTAAAACCAATGATAATCACAAAAAGAATATAGGGGATTAAAAAAGCCGCTCCTCCAAATTGACCGACACGATAAGGGAATAACCATATATTTCCCATCCCTACCGCTGAACCCACTGATGCTAGAATAAAACCTAGCCTACTTTGAAAACCATCTCTTTCTCCTATTATTTTTTTGTCTTTCAATTTTTTCACTCCTCGTTTCCTTTGTTTAGAAATGCTACTAGCTAATCCTTTAACCCTATTTTTCAGCGGAAATGGAGCTCATATCAATATAAAGACACAAAAAGACACTGCGTCATCAATTTTAAATTGATCTATGCAGTGTCTTTTAAACAACTATCTATTAAAAATCACACTGGCATAGGCTCCATTTATACATGAAAAATAAAGTGAGCCTAGCCTTCTTACTTCAGAAGTTAGACCACTCAACTATGCCAAGCCTGCCATGAATGAATGGTGAATTTCATTTGTGTGATTTCCTTTCTCTTTTTTTATTTATTTAATTATCTAATAGGCTTGACAGAAAGTCAAATGAGAAATTATTTTACCCAGCCGATCTCTTAGGTAAAGAAAATCAATAATTGAAAATGGAGAATGCTCCTTTAAACCAATCAACGCCGAACGTGAGGGAACTGAAAGTCATTCAGCAGCATCTTCATCAATAAAAAACAACAATCTACCCTTCAAAAGATAAAGGTCTATAGTAAAAACCCTTGGATAGATGCTGATTCCAATAGATAAGCTTTACTACCAAAAAAAATGGAAGAAACACTCTGCTTCTTCCATTTTTATTATTTACTCAATAATTGGATCATTTCTTCATACTCTGGGTACTGTTCGATCAGTTCATGGTAACGAAACAACTCAAAATCCTCAAACTCAAATCCTGGTGAAACCATACACGATACGAGCGAAAACCCATCTTCAACGGTTGAGCCAAAGATTGTCCCTTTAGGAACACGATATTGCAGTACTTGACCTTGCGCAACAGCTAGTCCTAAAGTAACATTTGTATAATCGCCATCTGGAGAAATCATATGCACGGTCAATGGCTGTCCGTAATGATAGTACCATATTTCATCAGCAGTTAAACGATGAAAATGTGAGGGGTTTTCTTTTTCCAATAGAAAATAGATACTAGTGAACAGAGAACGTTCTTTCCCATTTATTTTTAGTTTGTCTTGTGATCTTTCAACTTCGCAATAATAGCCACCTTCCGGATGAGCTTCCATATCCAAAGCTTTTATCCATTCTTCCATTGATTGATTCATAATAATCTCCTAACATTTTATACTATTTTAGCATAGGGAGTGTAAGGGTCTAAAATTCTTATCCACTTTAAGCAGCCTTGTAATTAGTAAACTTTCTCGATTTTGCTAGCATCTTACCGGATTACTTAATCTCATTCGAATAAACGACCCGATACAAAGCTTCTTTAACCTTATTGAATTGCTCTTGATCCATTGCTTCTGGATAAGTCATCAATAAAAGCGGAATCGCATTTTTCCCTTCTTCTAATGGAGGTTGCGTGTAGTCATAAGCATTCAACTTAAAATCTAAACGCTGATAAAAACTTATTCTTCGTTTAGTGATATTGTCTTCAGGCTTTTCTACCTCTAAGACTATTTTTTTATCAGCTTCATTTAAGAAAGTATTCAAAAATTTACTGCCATAATTTCTACCTCGGAAACTGTCATCTATGGCAAAATGTTCAATAAATACATATTCTCCAATGTCCCAAAAAGATATAAAACCTAATACTCTACCGTCATCTTCTAAGGCTTTCATTTGATAATTAGGATTTTTCAATATTTCTAATTGTAAGTTTAAACTTCTTTTTTCATCTTCAGGAAAAGAGCTTTCATAGATATTCCAGATTGCAGTAAAATTTTCCACTATAAATCCTCCGTCAATTTCGTAACTATTTTTTTCGTATTATTACAAGCATAGCAAAGTTTACAAAACTTTTCATAGGCTATCAAACCATAAAACAAATTCTTCCTTAAATAAAAATAGTGATTTCCATAAGCTAAATCTTTAGGCAATCTTCTAGAAGTTAAAAACTTTGTCATAGCTATTAGTTTATACTTTACTTAGTCAACATCTATTTTAAGTTAGCAAATAAAAACACTGTCCTGATCGAGCTGTTTTAGTCTTAGGTTCCACTCATGAAGAGCTATAGTTTTTTTAGTGAGCCCATTCAATGCTAGGTCTTTATACTTCCTTAAAAGGCTACTTGCATTTAATTTATTGCTATTAAAATAATCAGCTACTCTAATATAACCCCCAAAAGTGAGTTTGATAGCTCTATCTTTGGGGGGCATCTCTCCTATAAAGATCTTTATATTATTAATTTTATCGATTTCTTATACTAGTTTCTCTTTAAACAAAACTTAAAGTATGCTGAACATTTACTTGCTAGTCAACTGCTTATTGCTAGCTAAAAAATATCTCATTTCATAATCTTTTTGATCCATTTTATACTTGTCTTATAAGGTGGATAACGGAAAGGAAGATCAAGCCAATTACTTTTTTTCAAGATGCTTTTACTATGAGAAAAGGTGTCAATGCTGTTTTTGCCATTATAGCTGCCCATTCCGCTTTCTCCCACTCCACCAAAGCCCATATAAGGAGTCGCTAGGTGGGTTACTGTCTCATTTATTGCTCCCCCTCCGAAGGAAACCTCCGTTAAAACCTTTCGCTCAATATCTTTCTCTTTTGTAAATAAATACAAAGCTAAAGGCTTTGGACGTGCCTTAATATGATCCATCGCTTCATCTATAGTCTTATAGGTGATTATGGGTAATATCGGACCAAATATCTCTTCTTGCATAATTGGATCTTTCCAAGAAACATCCTCCATTAATGTGATATTTATTTGGTGTGTTTCATCATTTTTTTGACCCCCGTAAATCACTTTGCCTGTCTCTAGCAGATTAAGTAATCGCTGATAATGCCTATCACTGATTATTTTGGGATATTCAGGATTGGTTTCTGCGTGCTTGCCAAAAAAACCTTCCAGAGTCTTCATTAATTCCTCTGTTAGTTTTTCTTTCACATCTTCTTGAACAAGTAAATAATCTGGAGCCACACAGGTTTGTCCTGCATTTAAAGCTTTGCCCCAAGCAATTCGCTTAGCAGCTATTTTTATATCGGCTGATTTGTCAACAATGGCTGGACTTTTCCCACCTAATTCTAAGACGACTGGCGTCAAATGCTGAGCTGCTTTTTCCATTACAATTTTCCCCACCTGTTTGCTTCCTGTGAAAAAAATTAAGTCAAAATCTTTACTTAACAAAGACTGATTAACTTCAACAGCCCCTTCCACCACCGTCACATAAGCCGGATCAAAGGTATCTGCGATCATTTTTTTAATAATAGCAGACGTAGCCGGTGCAAATTCAGAGGGTTTGATAACAGCAGTATTTCCGGCCGCTAAGGCACCAACAAGTGGCGATAAAGTCAGCAAAAATGGATAATTCCAAGGGGCAATAATCAACACCTGCCCATAAGGCTCTTTATAGACACGACTGACTGATGGAAACTGAGAGATTGGTGTTCGTACACGCTTAGGTTTGAGTAATCTCTTCATGTTTTTTAACATATAAGTGATCTCTTCTAAAACCAATCCAATCTCACTAACATAGCCTTCAAATCCTGCTTTATTTAAATCACTTCTTAAGGCTTCTAATATTTCAAGCTCATAGTCTTCAATCGCTTGATACAATTTTTTCAGCTTAGCAATTCGAAAATCAATTGCTTTGGTCTCTCCACTTGCAAAATATTCTTTTTGTTTTTCTAATACACCACTTGTCTCTTCCATTTTTATCATGCTCCTTCTTAATAAGCTGCTTCTAAAATATCCATAATCCGTTCAGTAGTAACTTGCACTGGGTTCACAATTGTAGCCCCATCATTCATGGCTGTCTTGGCAATCTGTTTAAAATCCTCTTTTTTAACATCGACATCTCGCAAACGGGTCGGTAAACCCGCTATTTTATGCAATTCATTAAGTAAATCTCTGATAGCATTTATTGTACGAGCGGCTCTTTGATCTTTGGGTGTCTGGCTGTATACTTCTGGTCCAGAGAAAGCCAATAAAATTCTAGCATACTCCTCTTTACAAGATTGTGAATGCTTTAAATTCATTTCCATAGCATATGGAAGTAAAATCGCCATCGCATCTCCATGGGCAATTTTACTGATTGATCCACAAGCGTGGCCTATCGCATGAACAATGCCTACCATTGAGTTAGAAAAGGATATACCTGCCATTAAGGACGCATTCGCCATGGCTATGCGAGCTTCTTTATTTTTACCATTTTGGACCGCTTCTTTAAGGTGCTTCCCAATTAATTCTATGGCAGCTAAGGAATAAGCAGAGCTAAGTGGATTTTTTTGACAACCCGTTAAGGCCTCAATACTGTGTGTTAAGGCATCGATTCCAGTTGATGCAGTTATTTTCGCTGGAAGTGACGCTGTCATTCGATAATCTAAAACAGCCACATCTGGTAAAAGACTGTATGAAATAAACTCCAACTTTACCTTACGGCTCGTGTCCGCAATCACTGAGACTAAGGTTGCCTCCGAGCCTGTGCCTGCAGTACTTGGCACGACTATCAAAGGATTTAACTTACCACCGACTAGCTCTAACCCCATGAGTTCATTTAAGTCTTTGACTTTTTTAGAAACTAAAACATTTACTCCTTTAGCAGTATCAATAACTGATCCACCGCCAATAGCGATGATACTATCACATTGATGTGTTTGATAGACGTCACTGATTTCGTGGACCACATTTAATGATGAGTCTTGTGGAATCTCTTTGAAGATGGCAGCGATTTCAATGTTGGCATCTTCTAAAGCCTCTGTAATAATTTGCACTTGTCCATGCTTTATCAATGACTCATCTGTTAAAATCAAAGGCCTCTGGGCCTCTAAATTCAATAATTCAAATGGGATGTTTTCTAAAGCGCCTTTGCCAGATAAAATCTTGACTGAATTCATAAACTCATAATATTCTGGTATTTTCATACTAATCCTCCTTAAAACACTAAATGAAAGTAGGCTTTGCCTTTGCTGGCTGAAAGCACTGGTTGTTCTTTTAAAATATTTTTGCTAATAAAATTTGGGAAAAGATAAGCTTCTACATAATATAAAATTCGAACGAGAGGCATAGTTTTTAGGAAATCACCTTTAACAATAAAACGATGTTGAGCATAGCCTTGGTGCAGACCTATTTGACCAAGAATTAACATTTGTGCAGCCCGATAACTTTTAAAAATAATCGACAGATCAGCTGGGGCATCCACATGCTTTCCTAAATAATTAAAGCCATCATTTCTTTTTTCAAAGAATACTTTTGTACTAGTGTTTAAAACTGTCAATTCAAACAAGAAACCATCCGCATAGTGTCCTAACTCTTTCTGAATTGCAGGCTCTACTTTAGCAGCAGCTATTAATCCTCTTACTAAAAATTTTAAACCAATTTCTACCATTAATTTTTTCATAACATGCAACCGCCTTTTATAAATTTTGCTTAATTAAATAAGCAATTTAACAATCTGATTCACAGGTATTTCTTCCGTAGCAAATTTCTGTTGAATAATTAAGCCATCTAACAAAGCTAAAATAAGATAAGAGAGGGCGTGATAATCTCTTCCCTGTCGCTTTAATCCTTTTATTAAACTTTTTCGAATGGTCTCTCGCCAGGACTGATAGCGTGTTTCAAACTTTTTAGCCAAGGATTGATTATTAGTAATCGCATCGCTTAAAAGATAAAGATGTAAGGAGCCTCTAGTATCCGCATAGATAATTTTATTAAATAAAGTCTTCAATATTTCTTCTGCATCAATCTCCTCATCAGACTCTTCAATGAATAAAAGTAAGTCTTCTGTTATCATTTCTAAATTTTTTTCTGCCAATTCATAAATGATCGCTTGTTTGGCAGGATAATAATAATAAAGCGTTCCTTTACTAATACCCGCTGCTTCAGCAATTTTACGCAAAGTTGTTTCTTCAATGCCTAATTCACTAATTAAAACTGATGCAATCTCAAGTATATAAGATCGCATATCTTGATTAGAGTTCCCATCACTAATAGATATTTTTGTCATTTATCCACCCATTTCCCGTTCGGTCGACTGACCGATTAATTAGTTTAAGTTTAATTCAACCAGCTTTTAGTGTCAAATATGCTTATTTTAAAGCTACTATGATTAAGAAAAAAGAAGTTATTAAAAGGGAGAGATCCCACAATATAATAACCTTCTAATATAGATAATTACGCTTTTCTTCAGAGCGTAAAATATTTTGTGTAAGCTCCGAATCTTTGTAGAAAAGAGACCTCTCTTATGTAAGATTGTAAAATCAAATAAGCAATCACACAGGAGGTCCCTTATGGAAGTCGTTAGCACAAAATTATTCACAGCACTAGCAGAAGATAAATCTGTTCAAGACCTATTTCGTCAAAACTTAGAAGAAGCGATTAACTTATTACCTGTATGCGAAAGGACAGTCTTTCTTAATTACGAAAAATCGGAAGTCAAAGGCTGCAATGGTTAAGGAACAATTTCCCATGAGAGATCTTTAGAAAAGTATCTATATACCTATGTTTCAAAATTAAATACGAAGTTTTCTTCTAGAATCCATAAGGGGTTTGGTCAAGCACAGTAGGAACTAAGTAAAATGCTAGATGAAATACAAGGAAAAGGTCAAAGCAAAAAAATTCATCCCCTATAGGGGATGACGTATAATGCCTATAATATTATCTAGTTAGAAGTTTTTTACTTAATCTTACATTAGCTTACACAATTTATTTGACACTGCCCTATATTCACTACCATACAAAAAAGAATATAGATTATTTTATCTCAATATAAGACCTATTAAGCATTTCAAACCATAACTTTATTTAAGTTCAACTACTTATGTCTTAAAATACTGATAAATCTATATTCTTATTAAAAAACAATGGAGATGAGGGGAGTTCAAACAACCCTTATATACCAATGTTTAGCGCTCATTGAATGCCACAATGAATGCCATTAGCTTCGTGCGTTCCCCTGTGATTGTGATCGTAAACCTCTTTGTTTAATTTTTTTACTAACTTTTTCGTCTCTTTTATGAACTCATTGATTAAATCTTCACTATCTTTATAATGTTCATCAACTTTATTTTGAAAACTTTTAATCATATTTATATCAAGGTTAAATAGATTACCTTGATCTTCTAAAATTAGGCTACATTTTTGAACCGAATAAGCTGCTTTTTCTAGTGAACTTAAAAAGTCTTGTTCTTCTTCATCTCTTAGTACTGTTATATTTAATATTTCAGTTTTTTCATAAATTTCTCTCGATAATTTTGATATCGTTTCATAATAATTGTATATTTTCCCTTCTATAATTGTATTATTAAATTTATTGCTGTCAATAGCTTTCATTTTAATTAGATGATCAGGAATTGAATTTAATGCTCCTAATGATTGATTTGAAATTGAAATGATTTGAGAAGAATATTTTTTTATTTCATCTATCTGCTTTTGATTAATTTTAAAATGAAGGTCTCGCTCAAAGTGTTCTCTTGTAATACTTATACTTTCTCTAAAACTTAATATACTAAAAAGCAATGCACAAATTGAAACAAAAGTACCATTTTTTAAGTATATTTCTAAAAAAGGAATGTTTTTAAAAATAAAAGCAACGTTTAAAAACAACGAAAACATCAAAATATACTCAAAATATTTTTCCTTAAATTTTCTCATATTATCACCCTTCACAGTTGCTTACATTTTATCGTCCATTCTATCTAGTAACATAGTCTGTGTAACTAATTGATTTTTAATCTCTTTTAATTCTACCAAAATTTCTTTTAATAATCTAAGTAGTTCTTTCATAAAAAATTTCCTCTCTAAAAGTCTTTTATTTGGTCTTTTATACTTCTATCTGTTATATCTTTAAAAGTTTTAGCACTTATTAAAATATCTTCCTTATTCCCTTCAAAGTAATCGATTCTTGTAATTTGATAAAGCTTATCTGCATATCTTATGATCATTTCATTATTTAAGCCCTCACGATAATTAATAGTAATCAATAAATCCACACTGTAATTCTGATCACTGATATACTCTGATCGCCAATATTCCTCTGCTGAAGTTTGACGAACATAAGCCCATATATTATTGAGTTTTAAAACTAATCCTGTTCCAATAGGTGAATTGAATTTATCTCTTAAAGTTTCTTCTTGATAAAACTGAATCTTTTTATCTTTCAGTTTTCTTTTCTTTCTTCTTGTGGAAAATAATCGATCGTTTATTGTCATATTAAAGTCCCTTTCTATGGCTGTACTTCTTTAAATTCACTATAATGCTCCATTAATCCTACATATGAATCTAATAAACTAGCTGTACCATCAATTTTCATCTTTGAATTTAACCTATCGGGCATTATATTACCGTTAATATCCGTTTTAACTGCTGTATTGGTTAAACACCATTTTAAAACTGGATTATTATTATAATTAATTAGTTTAGCTTCTAAATCTGCTCCTAAATTCTTCATTGGTGCTGATAGTGTTTTATAGCCTTGTCTACATATATTCATATCAAAGCCATACTCTCGCATTTCTTCAGCCCAATATTCAGCACTCCAATTATCATAATAAACCCAAGCAACTCTTATGCCTGAATCTTTTACCATTTCAATAAACCATTTTGTGATATCACCATAATTAATTTTATTATCCTCACATAGCCTTAAGTAACCCTGGTCTCTCCATTTATCGTAAGGTATCTTATCTGATTCCACACGTTCTAAAAAGCCTTCCTCAGGTAACCAATACATTTGGTGAACATATCGCTTCTCGCTGTCTTTATCCATGAATAATAAAGTAGCGCAAGTTAAGTCTGTGGTAGAGCTTAAATCTACACCGCCTATAGCATATCTACCATTAAAATCATATAGATTAAATGTTTCATCATTATTTATCTGATCAAAGCTTAACCAGGTTTCACTTACATTATCTCGAATATTAAAGTCTTTAACTAAGACACCTCTTAAATCTCTAGGACTATTTTTAGCTTTTAACAATTGTTTTTCGATATAAGATTTACGCTTAATGGTTCCTAAACCAGGATTAGCTTTTACCCATAAATCAGGATTTTTATATTCTTCCCTCTTATCCAATTCATATAACACTGGTAAAAAGGTTTCATCTTCAAAGTTACCATCAGCAACATTACAAGCATAACTGTACATATCATCAAAGATACACTCTCTAAGAGTCCCTGCAGTGGTTATCATCACTAATAATGGTTGTTTTCTAGAGGATTGAGATTGTTTCATAACCTCATATAGATTTCTATCTTTTATAGCATGTAACTCGTCTATAATAACTAAATGACTGTTTAGACCATCTAAGCTATCTGAGTTTTTCCCTAAAGGTTCAAATTTACTAAAGGTTATAGGAACGTATAAATCTGATTTACGTTTCTTAACCATCTCACTAATATCTTTACTTTGCTGAACCATATTATAAGTTTCTTCAAAGACTCTTTTAGCTTGATCCTTCTTTGTGGCCACACTGTATACTTCTGACCCTGCTTCATGATCTGCTACTAACATATATAAAGCAATAGCAGATAACATAGTAGATTTACCATTTTTTCGCCCTACCAGTAACAATGATTCTTGATATTGTCTCAATCCAGTATCTTTATCCACAAAACCAAAAAGGGCACTTATATAAGCTTTTTGAAACAACTCTAGTTCTACAGGCTTCCCTGCCCATTCACCCTTACTATGCTTGCAAAATCTTTCAATAAATTCTATTGCATAATTAGCTTTGTCATTATTAAAAACGAATTGCCCCTCTGGCTTTTTAATTCTTTCATTTAATTCTGAATATACTTTAGCCACTCGTTTAGAGGTGACTAGCTCGCCTGTTTCTATTTTTTCAGAATATTCTTTTAAATAATTTATCAAGCAGCACCATTAATGATGAATTTTTCTAAATCATTTTCTACACTTTCAGGCATATCTTTAGGACACAAGGCAAGCAATTGTTTTAGATATTGATTATATCTATTTGAAATATCCATATATGCTCTAAATTCTGGTGTTTGATTTCTAGATACTTTCTCATTACCATTCTTAATATTGTCTGTAGCACCTACAGTTGAAATATCCTTTTTGAGATCATTTAAAATACTTCTCATAAAGCTTAGTTCTGAAATTACCTCTTGAGCTAAAATTTTTTTCTCAATTGGAATGACTTCTAACAAATTATCAAACTGTTTAATATAGTTAGTACTCTTAATAACTAATTTTTTCTTTTTCATATCTCTACCCCTTTCCTAAAAAATTTATTAATAGAGAGGAAAAGTGTTGTTCCCGCCCGCTGATAAGACTTTTAAAATAAGAAGGAGTTAAGGGGGGATCATAATGACCAACTTACCCCTTCCCCACTTCTTTAATCTGTCCGTTTTCATCAAACTCTAAACCGTTTATAACTGCCTTTGAACCAAAGTGTATTCTGTTATGACAATCATGGCAAACAGCTTGAAGATTATCTTCATTCAAAGTGATTGATAAATCATCTAAATTATCATCACTTAACCAAATCTTATGATGAACTATCTTTGCAGGTTTCCCTCACAACTCACAAATATAATTCTCCTTAGATAAATAGTAGTCTCTTACTGCTCTCCACTCTTTAGACCAATAGAATTCATTTTGTTTTTTACTTCTACTCATTTTTATTTACTCTATCTTTTAGTGTCATTAGCAAACTATCTATAACCTGTTTTAATCTATATGTATCTGTGTTTTCAGGATAATACCACAGTTGAACAAGAAAGCCACCAACCGTTGTAGCTAGTGGCTCTGCTTCTTGTTGTTCAACTGTCATGCCTGTTGTAGATTCAATATAGTTAGGAACAGCATCAACTAAGGATTGAATGATTGAATCGTTGAAATCATTGTCTAATCTTAATTTATCTTTCGCTTGTTCTAAATTAATAGGCATGAAAATTTGAACCCCCTTGTTTTACTAGGCTGTCTTTAAGGATAGCTTCACAAATGCTTCAGGTAAGATGACTTGAGTATCAGCAATTGCTAATGCTCGATAGTCAATTAATCCACGATTGAAGCTAGATTGAGTAGATACTTCTAAAGCAATTCCTTCAGGCATGTTATAACCCAAATATTGGAAGTTACCAAAGTAAATATCCCCATCTTTGATATTGTCATCAATAATAACTGGATAACCTAAAATATGACCGACTGATTCATTTTGAGGGTCAGCAATAAAGATAGGTCGTTTATTACCGTCCACAATTGAATAGACCTTGCTATACAAGGTGGCATTGTTCATAGCGAACTTAGCACCATTTGAATACCCTCGTTTTATTAAAGCTAATAGATTAGTGAAATCTGTATAAGCAGGCATATCAGTATATTCAATTTGATTGGTAGCATTAAAGGTAATTGTTTCTAAACCTGCACCTTGTTTAGATCCAGTACCAGTAACTAATGAGCTTTCGATTGTCTCCATAACTGAAGCTACTAATTCATCAATAATGTATTGTTCAAAAGCTTTTATACTCATTTTCTTAGCTAAAGCACTCATTGAAAATACTTTAATTAATTCATAGGCTTTAAACTCTACTGCTGAAGGCTTCGATTTTTCACCTGCTACCTCTGCACCTTCAGTATGCCATTCTGCTTTAGTTAGTGGTGTACCCACTGGAACTTTAAGATTAGCAGGAATATTAAATGATCTAGCTTCTGATAAGATACCACCTTGAGTACGTGCTTTCTTAATCACTTCATTTAAAGTTAGTGTAGGGATTACATGAGCATTATCAGTAACTGTATTAAATGGTTCAGCACGTTTTTCAGATTGTTCAATATCTATTGCTCTTTGTTCTGCAGGACTTAACTTATGGCCAAGTAAATGTTTATAGAAGCCATCACGATATTCTACTGTAGAAATAATATCGTTTTGTTTAACCTCATTAGTTTTAGCTTCACCTGTTCCTGTTATAGGATTAAAAGATAGAATTGAATTACGTTTTTCAACTAAGTTTTCTTTAGCTTTCTTTAATCCTTCTGCTTCTATGTTTAATGAATTGATATCTGCATTAGGATCAGTATTTACAATATCTTGTATTTCTTGAGCACGTTTTTCAATTTCACCTAATCCTAATCCGTTATAATGGTTGAATGCTTCTTCTACTGTTTTAAAATTCATATTTATTATTCTCCTTTATATAAAATATTGTTTAGTTTAATTCTTAAGTCATCTCGTTCTTCACTATATAAATTATCAATGGCACTTCTAGCTTCTACTGAAGTAGTTGCATAAGCAGGAAACGGAACAACACTTACCTCATAAATTTTTTCAATTTTATGAATTGTTCTTGTTCTTGTTTCTGCATTATAAGAATCGCCACCTTCAGGAACCTTAAAGGCGAAACTCATACCTGATAAATCGCCACGTTCTACTGCCGTATAAACGCTTCTAGATTCCTCTGTGTTAGCTAAATTAGCAACCATCTTTAGACCTGCCTGATCTAATTCTAATTGCATTGTTTTAGGTGTCTTAGCTAAAGGCACCTTATTCATATCATGGTTATACAATAGCCTGGTGTCTTTTAAATCCACACCATCTAATGCCCCACGTTGAATAACTTCTGTAAAGGCAAAGTTCCCCTCACCTATTTGTGTTGGTATATCGTAGAGAATAGGTCTACCAACAAGTACCATATTCTTAGTATCATCATTTCTATTTTCTGTTTCTATTTTAGAAATTCTAATTTCCTTCATTTTGATTTGCTCCTTCTTTTAATCCTGATTTACTTAATTGATATTTTTCTATATCTTTAATTTCCATATAGTTAAGTGATTGTAAGATTCTAGATCCTTCTTCACCATCTAACTTAGGTAAATTTAGTATTTCTCTAACTTCATCAATGGTTACTGAACCTAGAGGTGAGATTGTTTGAATAAGATTTATTTTTGTTTGTAAGCTACTATAATTTAATCGATTAGATTCAAAGATAATTTCATTCCCAAAATTCTGTTCAATAATAGTAAATATTTTGTGTGTAAATTCTAAACTTAATTGTGTGGCAATTGGCTCAATTACACTTTCATAAAATGCCTGCCATTCATTCTCTGTGTATTTTCCCGAAACAATATTTCTATTAATTCCAAGATAGTTATAGACTTTATCACTGATAGCTCTTATTTGATTTTCATCAATATTTACAGGTTTACTATCAATCGATTCATATTCAGCTTCTTGATCAGATACAATCACTCCTCCATTATTTTCAAGAGAAAGATAATCTTTCATGAAAGTATCTCTTTTTTCCTTTTTAGTTTCGTCACTAGTCAATTTATTAAACTTCAAAATACCTCGAATATTAGCACCTAATCTAATTGCTTTACTCATTCCCTCGGATTGAGTTTGAGCAACTTCTAATACTGGACTTAAGGCGCTATTGTCATCACCGTTTAATTCATCTGAATTAAAGTGTCTTCTTAAATGAATAATATCACTATATGGAAAATAAACTTCCATACCTTGTTTAAAGGTTACTTTCATATAAAGATTATTTTCATTATCCGTTCCAAATACTCTTTTTGTCCCACTAATAGGATATAGATTTTTAACTTTGCCATTCATATCACGCTGAATATAGATATAAGCATTGTTATTTAGAAAGTAATGAGTCACAACCTTGTATAAAAAATCATAAGTATTCATGTATTCATTAGGTCTTACCTGCAATAAGCGATTTAAATCTTTGTCACCTTTTTTATCATTAATAAAATGAATGGGCTTTAACTTTGCTGTGTTTCTCGCTATTGTATCCACACCTGCACGATAAATATCATTAGCATACGGATCATTAATAAAAGTAGAGAAACTTATGCCGCTCCCTTGTAATAACTCAATATTTTTAGAATTTTGAGTTGCTTCTTTTTTCTTAAATATTTTTTCTAATATATTAGCCATTACTTACCTCACTTATCCCATATTTTTTAAGACAATCATTATATCCTTGTCTATATATGCTATCGATTCTTTTAGTTTCAGCTTCTAGTTGTTCTCTAATCTCTTTATTTTCAGGCTTACTAAGTTCATATATTTTCCGCCTTGTTTCATCAATGATTGACTTATCCTGCTTTAGTATCTCCAAATCTTTTCTGATTTCAGATTTTGAAATATTAAATTTCCAGTTTAAACTTTCTAAGTCATGAACCCTAAAGCCTGCTATAAGCATAGCTCCCTTAAACTGGCCATTATTAACATACTTTTTTGTAAAGTCTGAAAAAATATGTTTAAGCGTATAAGAAGTATAGCTATGATTGATATTTTCCTGCCTATGATATCTTAAGCACCAAGTCACCAAATTCACTTGTAATGATTTAGGTAAATCATAAAAAGCATAAGGATCATTAACGTCATCTCTACTTGGTTTGCATTGTTGTTCAATCGCCTGCCAGTTTGCTTTTCGTTTATTTAACATTTTTTCATCCCTTTCTGTGTTTAGATTCTGCAATTTTCAAAGCTTTTATAAATGTTCCGTGCATTTTTACCACACGATTATATGAGTACCCTAGTTCTAAAGAAATATCTTTAAATGAGCGGTTTTCATAATACCTACCTTTGAGGATTACCTGTATATCTTCACTCTGTCTATTAATAAAGTCATCTAACTTTTTTAATGAGTATTTCAAGATATCTATTTCAGTCTGATCCGCATTTGAAAATTCTAAAAAGGCGATTCTCATTCTAATTTCTCTAAAACTTATTAAGGTACTGTACATTTTTTCAACTCCTATAGACTAACTTTTCGTATTTATCATTTACCTACCTCTGAAAGGCTTTATCATCTTTCAACATTTTAGCTGTGGCGGATAGGTTAGGTTGCAGTTCTTAGATTTAAACCTCAACTCTTCAAAAGCTATTTGTATCAACGTTTTTAAATGCTTAGGTTGAGAGGTTGCACTTTTTTCACACTGTAGCTTACTTTTATATATAACTTAAAAATATATTTTTAGTTGTAAAATAAAGTATATTAACCTGCAACTATGCAACCTTAGCTACAAATCAAAACAATACAGCTCTAAATGGTTGCAGGTTTTAAGATGGTTTCTAAACCTAACCTACAACCTGCAACTTTGCAACCTAATTAATTTTTACAAAGTGTTGAGGTGCGCTCCCTGCAATAGGCATATCAAAATTAGCTTTTAAATTTTTGTAAAATTCCTTTTCTGAACCCACTTTAGCTACTTTCTTTTCCCAAGTATCTTTTAAAAGATTGGTTAGCTCTTTAGTAAATTTAATTTTTGATAAAAACTTAAACCCATTTTCATTACAAAATTCCTTATAGATTGCATAGACTATATAAGTTGGTATCCTATCAACATTTAATTGATCAAATACATTTTCTTTAAAGTCCACTAATGGATCATTATCTTGTTTGAAATCTTCTAATAATTGAGCTGATATATCAGGAACAATAAACTTATCAAAATCTAAATTAATAGCCTTATATAAAACATATTCAAGTACTTTCTGATTCTTTATATATTCGTCCTTAATTCTGCTATTGTCTGTTTTATCTGTGAACTTAGCATTAAAAGGAACAATCAAAAATCTTCTATAGGTTCCTTCAGTTTTGTTATGTATTTTAGGCAAGCCGTTTGTGGATTGAATGATAGTTAAATTAAATCTCGTGCTGTATGCGTCCATGTTCTTACGCTCAACTTTAACTGCGTCACCAGTGACCACACTATTAAAGTCAGATGAATTATCTATAAAGACACCTGCAGGAACATCATCACCAATACAAACAACTTTCTCCTCTAATAAGGATAAATTAAAACGATTGTTATCTTTTCCACCAAATTGGTCTATTTTAAGCGTGGCTACATTATCAAACCCAACTAAATTAGTAATTAATTCTTGATAGGTTCCTTTTGCGTTTCTTCCACTACCTACTAGCCAAATTGATTTTTTTCTTGAGTAGTTACCATTTAAACTAGCTGAAATAACTTGCCACAATAACTCTGTAATCTGTTCATCACCAACTGCAATATCTAATAACCATTTATCAATATCCCAACCATCAATAATAGGTTTTTGGCAACCTTGGATATAATTAGTAGCAATTTTAGAAGTAAATACATAATCAGGTGTAAATGGTTCAAGTTCTTTGGTTTTTAAATTAAACACACCATTGTTAACAGGTATTAAAAACCTTGAAACTGTTTTTTCTTTAACACTTGCTGTATGCGTTAGATCATAAATAACTTCTTCAGCACTTCTTCTAGTACTATTTCTATCCACAATTTTTATATAGTGCCTTATTAAATCTAAATTCTGTGTATATATTCCTTTTGTTTCCTGGTACATAGCAACTCTAGAATTTTCCTCAAAAGCAAACTTAATAAATACTATTTCATCTTGTAAGATATTAGAAATTACTACAGGCGGTAATGTATTAGGTTTCTTTCGAGTGCTACCTTCAGCCCTATCAATTTCCCATTCTTGTATAAGTTCTTCTAAAGCTTCTTCACCTTTTATTCTTAATCGAAGCTCTAAGCTATCCTTAAATTTGAATTCAAATTTTCCAGTAAATCCACCATTGGTAACCCTGCTAGCTTCAGATAAGGTTAGCATTCCATAAGTGGTACTACCTCTTTTAGAATCCCATTTGTCACGGTATAGCTTAGATTGTCTAAACATCTCATTAGCTTTTTCTAGATCATGGTTACACCACCACACAAGAATATTAGCTAATGCCTGATCTGCGGCGCTATCGTCGTGGTTATAAGAACTAGTATCACCTTCAAAGAATAAACTTTTAAACTTTTCACCATTTTTAGATTTACTAGCTAACTCAATTAACTTATTTATTTCATAGGTATTACCATTACCTATATTATTTAATAAATGTACAGGACTATCTTTCTTTGTTCTGTACTTCTCATACAAAGGCTTTATTATCTCTGAACCGTCAATTAAGTTAGGATAATTGCCTAACATATTCCCTGTAACAGTGAAAAATCTTCCTGACTCATAAGCTTCTACACCAAGCTTTGAGTTCTTAAATCCTTTTCCTGGTAAGTTGCCTTTAAAATAATAATGAACACCATTACCTGAAGGAGATATTTCAGCATAAGTTCCTAATTTTGAAAATTCACAAAATCTATTATTTATCCCATCATTTAAATAATCCTGTAATTCTTGATTATCTTTTGCGTCTATATCAATTCCAAAAATTCCCTCACCTAATTGAAAGCCTAATCCGTCATAATGTTTTAAATACTCAACTGCTGTATCAAAATCACACCATGTATCTGGATCATTACTACTTGCCTTAAAACCAGTATAAAAATCATAAGGTACTTTAGTTATTTTTCCGTTTCTTTCTTCATAATTCCACGCTACCCATCTAGGCATGTCTTTTAATTCTTGTGGAATATTTTCTAGAATTACTTTATTTTGATTCAAATCACTATCACCTCATTCTTTACAAAACAGATAATCAATCTGATTCCAATTCTTCTATTATTTCTTGCAAACCTTCAATAAGATCTATATTTAAGTTATCAATGATTGGTGAAACTCTATGAGCCTCATAAGCTAAAACTTTTGTAGCTTCTAAACCTTCTTTTTCATACTTTAATGAATAATCATGCAATGAATTTATATAGTCACTATTAATTCTTGCTTTAATTAATAGTCTTTGTAACTTATAAATAGTTTCGCCAATATTAGATTTCATAGTTATTCTCCATTCCATTTTTAATTAATATTTGTTATAATGGAGTTGTTAGGAAGGCTAATCTACCTAAACCTAACAACTCATTTTTTCAAAATTTTGGCTTCCATCACCAAAATAATCTTTCATAAATTTTACAGAGATCTTCCCGGTCTCTGTTTTTTCATGTTTAAACATATAAACCTGCTTCCTGCACTGGGGAGCGCACTAGGATTTAAATTTTCATTGAGTTAAAGACTTCTGCAATTTCTTCAGTATCATATAGCCACTTTCTACCTAAAGGGATTCTTCTCAATCCTCTGGCTTCAAGATCACTTAAAGTGTCTGCTCCAATTTGAAGCATTTCCTTTAATTCTTTTTGTGTAACAAATCTTTTAGAAAGTTTTGACTTCTCAACTGCTTCCTCGATCGCTTGATCCAATAACTTACCCACATTAGATAGAAACAATTTCTGTGATTCGGGTGTTAGTATTACCTGCAATTGTGGCTGTTCCATTTTTATCACCTCCTAATAACCTAGTAATTCCGTTATAGTAACTCCTAAATAATCAGCAATCTTTTTAATTGTGGATAAACCAGGATTTTTTGTACGTTCATAATAAATATTAGTTAAAGTGAATTTTGAAATACCAGTTATTTTATGAACTTCAGCCACTGTTTTTCTTTGTTCTGCTAAAATTACTCTAAAATTATTTTTCAAAATTTTCCCCTCCTTTATGAATTAAAATGAATCGCAATCCATTTCAATACAAATGTATCATGTTTTAAAATGGATTGCAACTAAAAGTATTAAAATGAATTGTAAAATTTGTTGAAAGATTATATACTAATTACAAAGAAAGGAATGTGATAAATTGGATATAGATAAACTAAGTGTAGGAAGGCGTATAAAAGAGATAAGATTTTCTCTTGGGGAAACTGCTGAAGTATTTGGAAAACACTTTGACCCGCCTGCAAATAGAGGACTAGTTTCAGGTTGGGAAAATGGGAGGTATTTACCTAATCCAGAAAGACTATCAATTATTTCTGAATTAGCAAACATTTCAGTGGATCAATTGTTATATGGAAGTTTAGAAGAATATATTATTAATCGTTTAAAAGATTTCAAAAATGAAATTGAGAATGACTCTACTATAATAGAAAAGTTAAAAGACCCTATTTATAAAGAAGTTTATTTAAGTTATTTTCACGAATATGCTCCTAAAGTTTCTGAAATGTTTGATTCCAAAGAACAGTTTGAAGAAAAATTTAAACTACAAAAGCAAAAAGCTTATAATCATTGGATTAATACAAAGTCTTTAGAAATTTCTGCCTTAAATCAATTAATGTATGAAGTTAATAGGGCTTTTGATAAGTATCATGATTATTACTATATGTCTTTAAAAACTGGAGAATATAACTACTATCTTAATGAAGATATGAACGAAAATCTTTTAGAAGAAATAACTCGTCTTAAAAATGAAGTTTTCGAAGAATTACAAAGAATCGAACTAAAATATAAAGATAATCATTAATTATCTGATTTTTCTTCCACACCATCATAGTCACTGGGGAGCGCACTAGGTGGAAAGGAAAATAAAATGATTAAAGAATATAAATTGAAAAACGGTAGCACCCGTTATTTAGTTCAAGTTTATTTGGGAAAAGATAGTAGAGGTAAAATTAGAAAGACTACAAGAAGAGGTTTCAAGTCTTTAAAAGAAGCTAAATTAGCTGAAGCAAGAATATTGAATGATAATCCTATCAATAAGCCTGTATCAAGAACCTATAAAGAAGTTTTTAATTTATGGGAAACTCAATACTATAATGAAGTTAGAGAAAGCACCTACCATAAAACTATGACCATCTTTAAACTGCATATATTGCCTGTTTTAGGGAGTTTAGCAATTGAAGATATAAACCCCTTAGAGATTCAAGAACTCGTTAATAAGTGGTCAAATGAGTTTGTGAGATACAAAATTATGGTTAGATACTTAGATAAGGTCTTTCAAAAGGCGGTTAAAATGGATCTAATTTCTAAAAGTCCAGTAGATAAAGTAGATTTGCCTAGAGAAAAGAAATCAAATAATGATTTTGAAAACTTTTATTCTAAAGATCAACTGAATGAATTACTGGATACTTTGGAAAAAAATGACAATAAAAAATGGCTCGCCCTATTCCGCTTATTAGCCTATTCAGGCATGCGACAAGGTGAGCTATTAGCGTTGACTTGGAAAGATATTCATTTTAAAGACCTTACTGTTGATATTAATAAAGCTCTTACTAGAGGGATTGGCAACTCTTTAATCGTTCAACCGCCTAAAAGTCAATCATCTATAAGACTTATAACAGTAGATCAAGAAACAATGAATATACTGAAACTGTGGCAGATGGAACAAAAGAAAATTCTTATGCTCATAGGTAAGCGGTCAAATAGTCAATTAGTTTTCCCAGTGGATAGCACTAATAAACACATGACTTCAAGCCAAATTAGAAAGAACTTAATTAAAGCTCAAGAGCAAGCAGGATTACCTAATATCACTGCTCATGGTCTAAGACATACTCATTGTTCTCTACTCTTTGAAGCAGGTGTCAGCATGGAAGTTGTTAAAAAGCGCCTTGGCCATTCAGATATTCAGACCACAATGAATATTTATACTCACGTTACCAAAGAAAGACAAGAAGAAACTGCTACTCAATTTGCTAAGTTTATGACTAGTTAAAATTCGAAATGAATGCCAAAATGAATGCCATGAATGCCAAATAAAAGCAAATCAGAGAAATTAGAAAAAATAAAAAAGGCTTTCCATCAAGCTTTAGAGCCTGATAGAAAACCTAAGAAATCATACAATGGAGATGAGGGGAGTCGAACCCCTGTCCAAATGTCTCGCCACCAAAGAATCTACGTCAATAGTTGCGTCTATTGTTATTTAGCTTCCACATAGCCGACCAACAGGCGTTTGTGTTTGCGAGTCTGCTTATCTCTTCTAAGGCTTACAGACGGAAAGACTTAGCGTATCCCACTAATTTGAGACCAGGAACTAACACATGGGCGATGCTAGGCTGATCTTAGCCAGCTGTTTTTAGGCAGCTAAAGCTAAATTGTTATTATTGTTTGCAGTTATATTTAACTGTAGCGTTGGTGAGGTAGTCGCTGCCTACCTGACGCATCCAAGGTTCGAACAACACCTGTCGAAACCATGACACCCCCAATTAAAGGTATAAATACATACTAGCATCTCCATGAGGAAATGTCAAAGAAGGTCAGTCAGCTTTTAGACGAATTATCTTGGACTTCCTACTTAAAGAGTTTGAGGTAATTTTTTGACGGCATTCAGTAAAATTGGCGTCACTAAAATTGAAAAGATCATCTCAGGTACACCATTCACTAACACAATACCACCGAGCACCTGCCATAAACTATCGAGATTGGCTCCACTAATTTGTGAATACTCTGCCTGTTTAAAGAGGCCAATTGCCCCTAAGACGAAAACTGTATTTAAGATTGAACCTAAGGCCCCTGCTATCATATAGCGCAAGCGATCTTGAATTTTATCTTGAGCTTGGTGGGCAAACCATCCAACAATCAAAGGCATAATCATCCGTGGTAAAAGTGAGACTAATGGTGAAGAAAAGACATAAACATACATGGGCGATGTTGGCATAACATAAGCACGAATCAAGGAGTTCAAGCCCCAAAATGCTCCGATAATAAAACCATCTTTAGTGCCTAACCATAAGGTCGCTACAATTACCGTTACATGAATAATAGTAATATTTAATGGGGGTATGGCTATATAGCCTAGAAAAGGTACCCAAGTTTGTAATAGGATAATAGCCATGAAGATACTTAAAATAACTAAGCGTTTAGTTTTCATAGCGTTTTGATTTTGTAATGCTGACACAAATATCCTCCTCATTTAATGAATGGAATGACCATTCTTAATGTAATTGTAAGTGGGTTCACAGAGTCTTTCATCAAGAGTTACCTCTAAATCATATTCATCAAAAAACCATTCGTCATCTTGTTCAATAAAGAAGAGGACCCCATTGGGCGCTTGATAAGTGACTAAAGGGTCTTCTGGCTGAACAGAATCAATGGCAATCCCAAAACCATTGTCAAAAGGGCTCGATCCATAAATTTTTGTTTTAAAGCGAACACCAGCACCTTGGCTAAATCCTATTTCTTCCTTAAACCAATCTGCTGCTTTATTTGTTACTGTTAGTTTCATATGCTTTGTTGCAATCAAATGCAACAACTCCCTCCTCTATAAACTGAATCTATCATATAGCAATTTTTTTATCTGAGCGAGTTTTTTGCTTAATCCACCAAATTATGTTGGAAAGCATATATCGTCGCTTGTGTGCGATCATCCACTTCTAATTTTGATAGGATATTAGAAACGTGGGTTTTTACCGTCTTTAAAGTGATAAACAACTCTTCTGCAATCGCTTGATTGGAATACCCTCTAGCAATCAATCCTAAGACTTCACGCTCACGATTGGTCAAATCATCATGCAGATGGACTTGCCTTTCTTCGGTTTCGCGATTTAGCATCTTTTGCGTAACTTCATCCTGCATCACGCTCTTACCTTGGTAGGTTGAGCGAATAGCCTCGGCGATTTCTTTAGCTGATGAAGTTTTTAGGATATATGATTGAGCTCCTGCTTCAATAGCTGGATATACTTTTTCGTCATCTAAGAAAGATGTCACGATAATAATTTTAGCTTCGGGCCACTCTTGCATAATTTTTTGCGTGGCTTCAATTCCGTCCATGGTATCCATGACTAAGTCCATCAAAATAACATCCGGTCGTAAATCCAGGGCACGATGATAACCTACTAAGCCATTATTAGCTTCTCCCACCACTTCCATATCTTCTTGAATACTTAGATAAGACGAAACACCTAGCCTGACCATTTCGTGGTCATCAACTAATAATACTTTTATCATACACTGACTCCTTTATTTTATAATTTTATTTTTTAAGTTTATAAGGCAACTTAATATCGACAACCGTTCCCTGCCCTGGAGAAGAAATTATCGAAACCGCCCCTCCCATCCCCTTCACTCTTTCTTGGATATTGGTTAAACCATAAGAGCCTGACTTTTTCGATTGAACAGGATCAAAGCCACGTCCATCATCAACAATGCGAATATTTATCATATCCATTGTTTCTCTTAGATAAACATCTAATTTATTTGCTCGAGCATGCCGCATAGTATTCGACACCGCTTCTTGAATAATCCGAAAGAGATGGTCTTCGATTCCCGTTTCTAGTCTAGGATCATCTAATTCCCAAGTCAGTTCTAGAGGTATTTTGGCTTGTAGTTCTAATAGCAAATTATTAATTCCTTGTTGCAGTGATTTTCCTTGTAAGTCAACCGGTCGTAAATGTAAGAGCAAGGCTCGCATTTCAGTTTGAGCATTTCCAATGACCGATTCAATTTTTTCAAGCTTAGCACTTAATTTAGGGTTTTCCTCTTCAGGATAGGATTCAGTAATAGCTGACAACATCATCATAGCAGCAAATAATTGTTGGGATACCGAATCATGAAGTTCACGTGCTATGCGACTACGCTCATGTTCGATAATTTCTTCCTTAGTCTCTTCACCGACAAAGACCGGAGCAGCTGTAAATTCTTGTAAGTCTTCAGTCAAATCAACCAAGCGATTGCGCAGGCGGTTAATATCTTGGGCCAAGCTATAATCTTGTGTATAGAGACTGGATTTACGGTTGGTTTTATTGAAGATCGGATGGTGATATTTGCCTAACAATAACCAATTGATTTTTGCTCGAATCAGTTCATAAGAATCATTTAGTGAAAAGGTAAGATATAAACTATAGATGACTGAGAAGGCAATAATAATAGCTACTACCCAGATAAATAATCGAACGTCCCAGATCTTAATTATAAAAAGGTCTTCAATATTAAAAGCTGGTAGTTGCCATGCACAAAGACCAACCACAAAAAAACAGATCAGCAATGTAATAATTAATTGATTGAGTAAGATACGAATCCATAACCGTAAATTCATAAAATAATCACCTCTACATCTCCTATAAAGCTTGAAATAATAACATTTAATTTGCGGTTAGCCTGTTGATAATCGGGACTACGCCATTTAAAGTTTTCCAATGTTAATACATAGTCTTGAGATTCAAATAAAACATTGCCACTAATTAAAGATATATTCATTTTCAAGCCAATATCCCTCGGAATGATTAAACGAACACGGCCAAACATTTTTCGAATGACTACCGTATGCTCACCTGCTGGAATGAGGGTATTCCCTAAATCAATAATAGAATTTCCACCAAAATATACAAGATTAATATCATCCCACTCATATGAAGTCTTGGTTCCTTCTTCTCGCATATCAAAAAGAGAGCGATATTCTAAGATTGTTCGCTGCTGGTCTTGTGGTTGAAGCAGTTTAATCCCGTAATAACTCTCAGACTCTTTAGGGGCTGGATGTAAAACACTCTCCGAAAGATTACCCATTTCATGGATATGCTCTTTTTTAAAGACAATTAAAGCGAAAAAGATGGTTAAAAGAAATAGCCAGAATGATTTGGTTAAAACAATCGTCATAATAACCAAAATCAAACCCAATCCTAAAATCAATCGGTTCAACCAATAGCGCTCTATATAAAGGCTCAAACTGATGAGCAAAAATCCTCCTGCAAACATTCCAAGAAAATGCCAATCTGTAAGTAATTCTAATATAATTAAAAAGATACAAAGAATCATCGTGAGAAAAATACGTTTGCGAAAGAAGTCTTTCATTGGAATACCTCCCTTCTGTTAAGTCATTGCTATTATTGCATAAAAGATAAACTGAAAAAAGATAATACTTTGCTTATCTTCCATCTATTATAGCAAACAAATCCTAGAAAAAGGCATAAAAAAAGACCCCCAAAAGGAGTCTAACTGTTGGATAAATTATGCCTTAGCCACCTTAGTAATTTCCACATCAAATGAGCCGCCCGGTGTTTCAATAGTTACTTTATCACCCACTTTATGGCCTAATAGAGCTTTGGCCATTGGCGAATCGTTAGAAATCTTATATTCCATTGGGTCTGCTTCAGCAGAGCCAACAATGGTATATGCTTCTTCAGGACCATCAGGCAATTCGTTAAAAGTCACGGTACGACCCAATGTTACTTCATTAGCCGCAACATTTTTATCATCAATAATTTCAGCAAAGCGCATCATATTTTCTAATGTTGAAATACGTCCTTCAACGAAAGCTTGTTCATCTTTTGCTGATTCATATTCTGAGTTTTCAGAAAGATCACCAAAAGACCGGGCTACTTTAATGCGTTCAATAATTTCAGCTCGTTTATTTACTTTTAAATCTTCTAATTCAGCTTCAATTTTTTTCTTACCTTCTAGGGTCATTGGATATGTTTTATCTGCCATCTGTTAATACTCCTTCAAATTAATTAATAATTGTGTTAATTTTAGTAACTAATAAATCTATGGCCACATGATTATGGCCGCCTTCCGGGACAATAATATCTGCATAGCGTTTAGTTGGCTCAGTAAATTGATGATGCATCGGCTTGGCAACTGTTTCGTACTGTTCAAGAACAGATTCTACAGAACGTCCTCTTTTAATGACATCGCGTTTAATTCTTCTAGAAAGGCGAATATCATCTTCCGTATCGACATATATTTTAATATCACATAAGTCACGAATCATTTTATCTTCAAAAATTAAAATCCCTTCTAAGATTAGCACGTCACGTGAAGCTTCTCTACGTGTTTCAAGCGAACGCGTGTAGTTCACAAAATCATAAATAGGGACTTCAATTGTTTCACCTCTTATAAAAGCTTGGATATGTTCAAAAAATAAATCATTGTCAAAAGCAAAGGGATGGTCGTAATTCGTCTTTAATCTTTCCTCAAATGTCAGATGGCTTTGGTCTTTATAATAATTATCTTGTGCTAAGACCAAAACGGACATCTCAGTAAACTGTTCTAATATTCGCTTGCTAACACTTGATTTACCAGAACCTGATCCACCAGTGACACCGATGATGATGGGTCTATCCCCCATTACTTCACTCCCTTAATTGACAAATACATAAAGAAAGCAACCACCCAATAAGAGGTGATTACTTGCTTTCTATTGAACTTGCTCAAAACTATACTTAAGAAAATAACATATAAATTAGCTGAATGCAAGCCATTTCATATTATTTCTTTTTTAGTATTCAAATGCTTGTTAAAAGTTTCATTTGTTGTTCTTGCTATTCTTCTTCTAATTCTGCATTTTCTTGACTCGCTTCTTTTTTTGCTTCATCAAAGAATGGTTGAACGTATTGTTCTACTAAGGCACTATGCTCAGCTTCTGTTGCAGAATAATAGATTTTGCCTGTATTCATATCTGCGACAAAGTAATAGTTATCTGAATAAGTTGGATATATAGTCGCCATAATCGATGATAGAGAAGGACTATTAATCGGTCCTACTGGCAACCCGCTATGTTGATACGTATTATAAGGCGAATCTACTTCTAAATCTTCATAAGTAACCAGCTCTTTATGCTTGCCAAGTGCATAAATAACCGTAATATCACTTTGTAGAGCCATTTCAATGTTTAGACGGTTGAAGAAAACTCCTGCAACTAAGGCGCGATCTTCATCAGTCGATGCTTCTCGTTCAACAACCGAAGCCAGACTCAACAACTGGTGATAGTTTAACCAAGTATTGCTAAGGTCTTCTTGCAATTTCTGAAATTCAATATTAGCTTTTCCAACCATATTAATGATTAAATCATCAGCCGTCATGCCAGCAATATAATCATAAGTAGCTGGGAAAAGATAACCTTCTAAACGATATTTTAAGCCTTCAATCTCAGATAGTGGTTGAATCAAGCTTGGAAAACGCCTTAACAAGTCTTCAAACAGCTCTTCACTTTGAACGCGATCAAGAAAAGTATCAGCTTCAATTGGTGTTTGTTCAGCCACTACTTGTGCAATATCAGTTATTTGCATGCCTTCCACAACAGTCAGTGTGGTATCAATATCTTCTTGGATTGGTTCGCCACCTTCCTTTAAAGTTGCAATCAACTCTTCTGCATTCATATTAGGCTTTAATTGATAATAGCCTGCTTGAAAGTCACTAGCTCCTTTAAATTTCATAAACAAATTAAAAATTTGACTATTGTTAACCAGTTTTTCATCTTCTAAAATTTGTGCAATATCACTAGAAGTCGACCCGATGGGAATCGTCACTTCGATTGCCTCAGAACTATTGGCATCCACCGGCCCTAAATCTTTATCCAGTTTCCAATAAATGAGTAAGGTGCCTACTACGATAATAATCAAAAATATCCAAAGAATGATTTTAATTACTCGATTGGTCCAAAGTAATTCTTTAACATGCATGGTTTCATTTACTTTTGCATCTTCTTGTATTCTATTCCAATCTATCTTCATACTTCCTCCTAATAGCCTAATGTTGTAAGCATTATAGCAAATAACACAGTAAATAACTATCCTGACCTAATTAATGAATGATTAAATTAATGTTTCAAGCTTCATGATTTTATAAGAGAAAAAGCTCTTGCCGATTTCATCAATCGGAAAGAGCTTAGCTTTCTTAACTATTCTTCTTCATCTGCCAAAAATGTATTTAATACTTCGTCAATCATGTTCCATTCTTCTTCAGTTTCGATCGCTTGTAAATCACCAGAAGTCCCATCTGGATTTTCTTTATAGGAGTAAGCTTGAATTTCTACTTCTTCTTCTTCATTTGCTCCAGCTGGATAAATAAGGACATAGGATTTATTATAGTCTTGTGAATCAAAGGTGAATAGAATTTCATATAACGATTCGTTGCCTTCTTCATCGACAACAGTAATGTAGTCAATTTCTTTTTCTGCGTGTTCATGATTATGTTCTTCTACCATCTTAACACCCCTATTTCTTATAATCTAAGTAATTTTGTAAAATCATCACTGCCGCTAATTTATCAATTACTTTTTTGCGTTTTTTACGTGAGACATTCCCTTCTTCAATCAGCATCCGTTCTGCTTGAGAAGTAGTCAATCGCTCATCTTGATAAATAATTTGACAGTCTGGGACAATTTTATGCAGTTTTTCACCAAATTTTTGGGAAGCCTCTGCTCTTGGTCCTAATGTATTGTTCATATTTTTTGGTAAGCCAATAATGACTTTATCTACTTTATACTCTTCGATGAGTTCTTGAAGACGTTGATAACCAAAGTTATCCGATTCTTCATCAATCGGTATAGTTTCGATTCCTTGGGCTGTCCAACCCATTAAGTCACTAATAGCAACCCCTACCGTTTTAGAACCCACATCTAAGCCCATGCTGCGATTTCCAATTGGCATGAACTAAGACTCCTTCTTAGTTAGATAATACTTGACTAATTTTTCGACAATTTCATCGCGTTCATGACGACGAATGAGGTTACGCGCATCATTGTGACGTGGAATATAAGCCGGGTCACCTGATAAGAGATAGCCCACAATTTGATTGACTGGATCATACCCCTTCTCCTCCAATGCGCGATAGACAATCTCTAAGCTCTCGCGAACTGTATGTTGGTTTAAATCATCTAACTTAAAGAGTATTGTTTCATCTAATGATTGCATAGATGTATTCACCGAACCTTTCTTAATCTCATCAACTTAATACATCCCTAGTTGATTTGTTAGCTATTATCTCCAGTTTACCATAAATGCCTATAAAAAGGCTCTTATTGTGCTTTATTTATAGCTTTTTCACTATTAAAATTGTGTTTCAGGCTAGATCAGTCTATTCTCAATCTCTTGCGGCACTGCTTCTAACAACTGAGGAATAGCCGCTGGATTTTTACCCCCTGCTTGCGCCATAGTCAAACGACCTCCTCCACCACCTTTAATATGTTTTGCTAATGGTTTTATTAAATCTCCCGCATTAATGCCCTTGGCCACTGTTTCTTGATCGACTAAAACTAACAGATTAGCTTTTCCCTCATGAGAAGTGGCTAAAACAAGGATATTAGAAGCAGCTTTTTCTCGCCATGTATCGCCTAAAGATCTTAAAGAATCCATATTTTGATTGTCTACGCTGGCTGCAATAAAGCTAATGTCTTTAACTGTTTGAACATCATCAAAGATTTCATCTGAAGCTTCCTGCATTAAGCGTGCAGTCAAGGAGTCGATTTCAGATTGCTGTACTTTAAGATCCTGTTGTAACTGTTCAATCTTGCTTAGCAGTTGATCACTTTGGCTAACTTTCAATTGATTTTGAACTTCTTTTAGTAGCGATTCGTTCTTTTGATAGTTGGCGATAGCTGCTTGACCTGTTAAGGCTTCAATGCGGCGCAATCCTGCTCCTATACCACTTTCAGCCATTAATTTAAAGGTTCCAATCTCATTAGTATTGTTAACATGAGTTCCTCCACACAATTCGATGGATTCATTGCCTACATTAACTACGCGAACAATTGACCCATATTTTTCACCAAAGAGTGCCATGGCTCCCATTGCTTTTGCTTCATCAATTGGCATTTCACTTATGTCAACATTAATAGCGTTTTCAACCATAAAGTTTACATAGGATTCCACTTGTTTAAGTTCTTCGGCTGACATTTTACCAAAATGTGAAAAGTCAAAACGTAAGCGATCTGGCCCCACATACGATCCTTTTTGATTAGCGTGGTCCCCTAAAACTTCTTTTAAGGCCTTATGTAATAAGTGAGTAGCTGTATGGTTTTGATTGGTCCTCATTCTGGCTTGACGGTCAACTGTCAAAGTATAAGACTGTTCGCGATTTAACGGCATTTCCAATGTTTTCACCTTATGCATAAATTGACCATGAGGACTCTTTTGAACATCTAGGACCTCTGCCAGCATTTGATCGCCATCAAAAATCCCTCCTAAATCGGCTACTTGTCCCCCCATTTCGGCATAAAAAGGTGAGCGGTTAAAGAATACAATCCCTTCACTATTAGCTGGTAATTGGTCCACTTCTTGGTCATCGACGACAATATATTTCAATGTCGCATCTGAACTTAATTGTTCATAACCCACAAAATCAAACTCATAGTCAATAGCTTGTAGAGTTGTCGATTGGATCGCCATCGATCCTTCATCTGTACGTGCGGCACGGGCTCTTTCTCTTTGTTCTTCCATGGCTGTCTCAAAACCTTCAATGTCTACTGTTAGCCCTTCTTCATCAGCCATTTCTTGCGTCAATTCAAGTGGGAAACCGAAGGTGTCATATAAATGAAAAGCCTTGTCTCCATTAATAACCGTTTGGCCTGCTTGACGAACCGCATTGATCACTTGATGAAGTTGGACTTCGCCTTCTTCAATTGTTTCATGGAAACGTTGTTCTTCTTTTAAAAGTACTTCTTTAACAAAGTTTTCTTTTTCGATGAGCTCTTTATAAGGATCACCCATCATAGCCACAATAATTGGCACTAAATCTGAAATAAACAGATGATTAATTCCTAATTTACGACCATGCATAACTGCACGACGGATTAAGCGTCTTAAGATATAGCCACGTCCTTCGTTAGAAGGTAAAGCTCCATCAGCAATAGCAAAGGATACCGCACGGATATGATCAGCAATAACTTTAAAAGAGGTATCTGTTTTTACATCATCACCATAATTGACAGTTGTCAATCTACCAATTGCTTCAATGATCGGCATAAATAAATCTGTTTCGAAATTTGTCGGAACATCTTGCATGACCGAGGCCATCCGTTCTAAGCCCATACCTGTATCAACGTTCTTGTTAGGCAAGGGTTGGTAGCTTCCATCTGGCATATGATTGTATTGTGAGAATACTAGATTCCAAATTTCTAAGTAACGTTCATTTTCTCCTCCTGGGTACATTTCAGGGTCATCAGCTGAAAGGTTTTGATAATTTTCCCCTCGGTCGTAGAAGATCTCTGAATCGGGACCACATGGTCCGGCACCAATATCCCAAAAATTATCAGCCACAGCCACAATATGATCTTCATCTAAACCACATTTTTCTATCCAAATCTGCTTAGTTTCTTCATCTTCGGGATAATAGGTAACATATAGGCGGTTGGGATCAAAATTCAACCATTTTTCTGAAGTTAAAAATTCCCACGCCCATTGAATGGCTTCTTCTTTAAAGTAATCCCCTATGGACCAGTTACCTAGCATTTCAAATAAAGTATGGTGTCGTGCAGTCACACCAACGTTTTCAATATCGTTGGTACGAATACACTTTTGAACATTGGCAATCTTGGGATTGTCAGGAACTTCAGTTCCATCCATGTATTTCTTCAAAGCAGCAACCCCTGAGTTAATCCATAACAGCGTTGGATCGTTAATTGGAATGAGGTTAGCTGAGGGAACGATTTGATGATTTTTCTCTGCAAAAAAATCTAAAAACATCTGACGTATTTCTTTACTCTTTAATGGTTTCATGCCGCATTCTCCTTCAATAAAAATAAAGAGTCATTATATGCAAGGGCGCTTAACCACGGTACCACCTTGCTTATAATAACTCTTGGTTATCTTCTTAAGTGACTGTTAACGCCAGCAAAACGCCAATCTTTCGAATGGTCCGTATGAGGGAGCATCAATGTCTTGATTACTTGCACCAAATGTAATCTCTCTAGAATGACCTGACATGTCCTCTACCTTTAGTAATATAGCAATTTTTATAAAAAAGGTCAATCCTGAATAAAAAAATCTTGCCAGTTAGTATATAATCATTAATAGAAAGTTTTTCATTGAAAAGTAGGTGATCGTACGATAAATTCTTTAGTAAAAGCCTAGGCATCCATAACACCTTTAAAAAATCAAGGAATTGAAGAAAGATAGAAGTTGTAACAAGTTATATAATTAATCTTGAGGACCAGTTATTAAATTAAAATTAGCTAAATAATATTTATAAAAGGTGGTGAAACTTATGAATAAAGATAATCACAAGAAAGATTTAAAAATTGAAAACATTTTGAAAATCTTTCCAATTATAGGCATGATTGGCGTAATCATAATTATATCCGTCTTGCTATCAGGCTTGCCTAAGTCTAATCCACTTTTTTCGATTGGATTGTCCTTAGGGTTAGCTTTACTTTTTATTTCAACAGTAGTGTATATTGCCACATGGCTGATGGAAATAAATTTAGCTTATAGTAGAAAACAATATTCTCTGATGGCCATCTTGATAATCGTCGGCATCCTTTCTGTTTTATTTGAAATTATAATCAATAGATAATGCGATTGAAGTTTTAATTATCAAAACCCCCTAAAGAAACATTCTTTAGGAGGTTTTGCTAGTTACTATTAAAATCACACAAAGAAAGCTTTATTACTATACAAAATCTTCCGGCTTGAGTCCTTCCATGCCAATCATGGGATCGACTTGCCAGATGGTTTGGTCATTTAAGACAAAGCTTTCTTTTGACATTTTGCTTTCTGCTACTTGAGTAACACTTGCTGTATCATCCTCTTGCTTTTTGCTTTTTGTCAGCTCTCGCTTCTTTGCTTGCTCAGTCAAGTTTAATTGTAAGTATTCAGCTAATTTGGTTTTGCGTTCTATTTGAACTTGTGAAACCGCCTTATTAAAACTTTGAGGGTTCCCTACCATGACTAAGGATTTGACCGCCCTTGTCACAGCAGTATAGATGATGTCCCTTCTTAACATGCGTGAATAGCGATCAACCAATGGTAAGATGACTAAGTCATATTCTGATCCTTGTGCCTTATGAATGGAACAACAATAAGCCAGAGTCAGCTGATCCAGTTCATTTTTTCGATAATGGATTTCATTGTCATCAAAATCAACAATCACTTCTTCCACATTATTTGAACTTTCTTTTGCCGTTAAGATAGCAGTTATCTTGCCAATATCCCCATTGTAAACACCCTCTTCTGTATTATTTACCAGTTGAAGAACCTTGTCTCCTATACGGTAGACTTGGTCAAAATGTTTTATCTCACGTTTTTTTGAACTAGCAGGATTCAACATTTCTTGCATCAAGTCATTGATCTGATTGATGCCGCCTGGTCCCTTATACATAGGGGCTAGGACTTGTAGCGTTTGGCTATTAAAGCCTTTTTTAATTGCTGCTGCTACAATCTGTCCAACCACATCACTGACTTGCTGAGCAGAGCAAGGGATAAATGAACGGTCATTATGCTTGGCTAAAAAATCCTCTGGCAGATAGCCTTGACGTATATGGTGAGCTAAATGAACGATGGATGAATCATCGGACTGACGATAAATTTTGGATAGCGAAACAGTTGGAATCAGACCCGAATCAATCATATCTGAAAAAACTTTACCTGGTCCTACTGAGGGCAGTTGGTCCTTATCCCCGACAAAGACTACTTGCATTTCATAGGGAATGGCTTGTAGCAACCAATTCATTAACCACACATCAACCATTGACATTTCGTCGATAATTAAAAGGCTGCCATCAATTATCATCGGTTCAAAGTCTCTTAGCGTCGACTCACGATTATAACCAATTAAGCGGTGAATGGTAGAAGCTGGCAAATGAGAAGTTTCTTGCATCCGTTTAGCCGCCCTGCCTGTCGGAGCCGCCAAACGGATTGGAGAATCAAAATTATCCTCATTTAGATCGGCCAGATCATAGCCATGTAAGATAGCATGTAAATAAATGAGTCCTTGTACCAAGGTTGTTTTTCCGGTTCCTGGACCTCCTGTAATAATAGAGAGAGGGGATTGAATGGCTAATTTTAATGCCTGCTGTTGCTCTTGATCATAGTCAATTTTAATTAAGGCCATAACATCCTCAATGGCTTGATCAATCTCTTCTGCTTCAAATCGCTTAACTTGTTCAGCCATCAGATAGTCGTGAATCTTTTTACTACTTCCGTACTCTGCGTAGAAAATTGAGGGAATGACAAGATCTTCTCCTAGCACTAACAGCTGGTCTTGAATAATTGCAAGATCCAACCCCTTGGTCAATAAATCATCCTCAATCAAAAAGGGGCGACTTTTTTCTAGGAGGTCGCGTGCAGTTCTCAACGAATCCGGTATCGGTACATAGGTATCTCCTTGATCGGTAGAAATTTGTGCCACCGCCATGGTAATAGCTGAAGCAATTCGTTCAGCGGCGTCGGGTTGAATGCCTAATTGTTCTGCTAACTTATCGGCCTTAGTGAATCCGATTCCTTCAATCTCTATTACTAATTGATAGGGATTTTCTTTTATTTGTTCCAGTGTATTCGATTGGAATTTCTTATAGATTCTATCTGCTAAATTAGGACCAAAGCCCCATTCGCTTAACTGCATAAAAATACGTTCTGTTCCTTGAAATTTTAAAAGACTGGCCCTTAATTGATTGGCAACTTTAGCTGTTAAACCACTCACTTTGTCTAAAGCATTGGGATCATCAAGGATTTGATCAATTGCCGTTTCCCCTAATGACTCTACGATTTTTGTGGCTGTTTTAGGACCTACTCCTTTGAAACGATTGCTGGACAAATAATCAATTAAGCCCCTGCGTGAAGTCGGCATCAATTGCTGGTAGCGAGTGACTGAAAATTGCTGTCCAAAACGTGGGTGGTAGACTAATTTTCCAAAAAATTGATAGGGCGTATCGTAATGGATCGTAGTAAATTGACCCGTAATAACCAATTCTTCGTCTACCAAGAGACTCGTTTGATCTAAATCTACACTAATGCGCAAGACCTTATAAAAATTTTGGTCATTTTCGAAGATGGTACTTTCCACGCTACCTACTATTAATTCTTCCATCCACTCTCACCTCACTTGTATGTCTTATTATATCAATCTTTTTTATTAAGAACTAGAGCTTGCCATTCAAAGCTTGCCTAAGACTCTTAATATGTCCATAAAAAAATCACCCTAAATGCTCAGGGTGACTGACAGTTAAATATATTGCCGCATTTGATTATCTTTATAGGCCGCATCAATAATGCCACCTCCTAGACACTCTTGGTCTTGGTAGAAAACTACCGCTTGTCCAGGCGTAATGGCTCGTGCTGGTTCATCAAAAACCACTCGTGCTTTTTTCCCTTGGTCATAAATCGTCACTTCTGCTGGAACATCTTCTTGACGGTAACGAAATTTAATAGTGCATCTAAAAGTCCGATCACTCTTATCACCATCTGTAAAAGAAAGATCCGAAGCTTCTAAGTAATCAGCATATAAATGCGGATGGTGGAAGCCTTGGCCTACATAAAGTGTTTGAGTAGCCATGTCCTTGCCAATCACAAACCAAGGCTCATTGGAGCCATTCGATCCAGTAGATCCGCCTATACCTAAACCATGTCTTTGCCCAATTGTATAGTACATCAATCCCATATGGTCGCCTTTCACTTCACCATCTAAAGTTTTCATTTTACCCGGTTGGTTGGGTAAATAATTAGATAGAAATTGGTTAAAATCTCTCTCTCCAATAAAACATACCCCAGTAGAATCTTTCTTCTTAGCGGTTGCTAAGCCTGCTTGGGCTGCAATTTCACGCACTTGTGTTTTTTCCAAGTGTCCAAGTGGGAATAAAGCTTTTTGTAATTGCTGTTGAGATAATTGATTAAGGAAATAAGTCTGGTCTTTCCTTTGATCCGATGCACGCAACAAATGAACCTGTCCTTTGTCATCTCTTGCTGCTTGGGCATAATGACCCATGGCAATATAATCCGCCCCTAATTCGGTGGCATAATCTAAAAAGGCCTTGAATTTGACTTCTTTATTACACATAACATCCGGATTGGGTGTTCGTCCCTTGCGATATTCACTTAAAAAATATTCAAAAACGCGATCCCAATATTCTTTTTCAAAATTAACTGAATAATAGGGAATACCAATTTGTTCAGCGACTAAGGCAACATCTTCATAATCTTTGGTAGCCGTACAAACACCATTTTCATCCGTATCATCCCAGTTCTTCATGAACAGACCGACCACGTCATAGCCTTCTTCCTTTAGTAATAAGGCGGCTACCGAAGAATCGACACCTCCTGACATACCTATCACTACTCGCGTTTGTGCTTTATCTTTTGTTGGAGTCATTGGGTCTTCCTTTCTTTTAATATTTATATAAAGATTAAAAACGAACTCACCTTGAATGGAAAGTCCGTTTAGATACATTCAAAACTATTTTCTATTTTACTTCAACTAGAACGTTTCGGTCAACAAATCCGTCGAAAATGAAATTTATTTTTTCAATTACCATCTCGTTGTTGGCCAGGCTGAACACATTAACCGCCTGCAAACCGTTAGAATTTACGGTTGAAATTTTTAACCCATTTAAATCAGCATTAACAGTTACCTTTAAAACCAAACCTGTACGATGTGTCGAATCTAATTCTCGTTTGTATAAGTAGTTACCTCCACGTGTTTCATTGAAGCCATTATCTCTTAAAGTATAAGGTCTACATTCTGGACTGACTTCAAAAGTTCGATTGAATCCTAATAATTTTGCTTCTGGTGTAAATGCCATTGTTCTACTCCTTACTATTTATTTATTTTTATAATTGCTTCAATTAATTGATCAATCTCATTTTTAGTCGTATAACGACCAAATGAAATTCGAACACTCTCTTGCCAACGCGCTGGGTTATCTGGGTAATAAGCAGTTAGAATGCGACTGGGTTTTACTGAACCGGCTGAACAAGCGGATCCTGCTGAAAGATAAATGTCTTGCATGTCCATTTGAATAATCAACTGGCTAGCTAATTTTCCTTTAAACCAAATACTGTGTATGCGGTTATTATGATGATTAAGATCACCATTTCTTTGATAGTTAATGCTCGCTTCATCTAATCGTTGAAAAAAATATGCTGTTAGTTCTTTAAAATTTCCTTGTAGTTCTTCATACCCCTGATACATCAACTCCAAGGCCTCCACCATACCTAAAATATAAGGAAGGTTTTCAGTTCCTGAACGCTTAGTATATTCTTGATCACCACCTAATAATAAAGGATCTAAGGTCATTTCTTTGTTCCAAGCCTGATAGACCAGAAAACCAATTCCTTTTGGTGCATAAAATTTATGACCTGACCCGTTGAAAGAGCTACAAGGGAAAATTTGTGGGTTAATCGGTTGATAACCAACAGCTTGAGTGGCATCAACATGGAACCAATAGCCCTTTTGCTTAGCATATTGACCTAGGTCTTGGATAGGAAGTTGAGAACCCACTTCATTATTTACTGCCATAGCTGTCCAACCGATGGTCGTTTCTTTACTGGCTTCAATAAATTGCTGTAGTGTGAATTGTTGGTTAGAGTCCGGCTGAATTCGGCTCACTTCAAACCCTCTGTTTTCTAAATCAAGAAGAACCTTATCCACTGCTGAATGTTCAATTGCTGTGGTAACAATATGATTACCTAGACCTAAATCACGTGCTCGAACAGCTTGTGATCGCAGTGCCCAATTGATGGCCTCTGTTGCACCAGAAGTGAAGTACAAATCAGCGTTTTCATCTAATTTTAACAACTCTTTTAAGCGTCGACGCGCTAAGGTCAACTTATTTTTACTTGCCTTTCCTAGCTTATATGTAGCAGAAGGGTTTCCAAAAGATTCTGCTAAAGCATGAGAAATTCGTGCTTGAACACGGAGGTCGACTGGGGTTGTCGCTGCATAATCAAAATATATCATTGCCTCACCTTTTCATTCCTAATACAACTATTATAACGTATTTTAATGATTTTGAAAGTGTTTACTTATAGAAATAAAAGGCGTATATTAATCAAAAAGAGCCTTTTGTGGTAAACTATACACATTATAAGGAGGTTTCCTAATGCAACAACCTTTAGCTTATCGCATGCGGCCGCAGCACATTGATCAAATCTTGGGACAAACTCACCTTGTAGGATCTGGCAAAATTATCCGTCGAATGGTTGAGGCCAAACGTCTTTCTTCTATGATTCTATATGGTCCACCAGGTACCGGAAAAACTTCGATTGCTGCTGCTATTGCTGGTACTACGGAATATGCTTTTCGTCATTTAAATGCAGCAACTGATGCAAAAAAAGATTTAGAAGTTGTCGTCACTGAAGCCAAAATGTCAGGTACCTTGATATTACTATTAGATGAAATTCACCGTTTGAACAAGCTTAAGCAAGACTACTTGTTGCCTCATTTAGAAAACGGACGGATTATTTTAATAGGTGCGACTACTGAGAATCCTTACATTTCGATTAATCCTGCCATTCGCTCACGTACTCAAATTTTTGAAGTCAAACCTCTATCCAGTCAAGAGATTCAAGAGGGGTTACAAAGAGCGATTAAGGATGTTGATCATGGCTTGGGCAAGTATCCAGTTGAAATTACCAAAGACACCCTTGAACATTTTTCATCTGTAACAAATGGCGACATTCGTTCAGCCCTCAACGCATTAGAGTTGGCCGTTCTTTCTACAGCTGAAAACGATCAGGGTAAGATTGTAATCACGCCAGAAATTGCTGAAGAATGTTTACAGCGTAAACGATTAAGCCATGACAAAGATGGTGACAATCACTATGATGTCATCTCTGCTTTTCAAAAGTCAATCCGAGGATCAGATGTGGATGCGGCTATGTATTACTTAGCTATTCTTTTAGAAGCTGGTGAATTAGTCATCGCTTGCCGACGTTTGTTAGTTATTGCCTATGAAGATATTGGTTTTGGCAATCCGCAAGCTACTCAACGAACAGTAGCGGCTGTTGAAGCTGCTGAAAAGTTGGGCCTACCAGAAGCACGCATACCTTTGGCTTTCGCTGTGGCAGATTTAGCCTTAAGTCCTAAATCCAACACCTCCTACCGTGCCATTAATGCGGCCCTGGCGGATATTGAAGCTGGACACACAGGCCCAGTACCAGACAGCTTAAAAGATGGACATTATGCGGGAGCAAAAAAATTAGGTCGCTCCATCGGCTATCAAAACCCTCACGATTATCCCAATCATTTTATCCGTCAACAATATCTTCCCGATCCCCTTAAAAATAAGCAATACTTCAAAGCCGAACCAACAGGAAAATACGAAGCTGCTATTAACCAATACTATCAAGAAATAAAAAAACAGCAGAATTAGCTTTACATGAAGGTTTAGTTATGGGTTTCGATTTTTCTTTCTCAATACAATAAGCTACTAACGACTAATATTGTAAATGCTTTCATTTTTTCAAACAAAACTATTGCAATTCAATCTCATCGTGTTATACTAGGTACATAGGAAATATATCTGATGTGTTCGAGAGATAGTCAATGTGTTGACCGAACATTTTACATTAGGGATTCTTCAATCGAATACCTATGACAAGCCATCGCATGTGGAAGTCAGAAGCATTTCGTGAGAACCCCACCTAATTGCTAGCGGGTTCAACCTAGCTTTATTGAATCGGCACGATTCGGATATATTTTGAGAGCTGGCAATTGCCAGCTCTTTTTAATGAATCTTTAGATAGAATTGAGGTTAATAATGCTACAAGCTTTGCTCTATGCCTTCCCATCGATATTAGTGATTTTGGCCCTCTATATTTTTTACTTCCGACATTCCTTACTAAAATTGCTCAAGCTACAAGACCTTAGGGTCTTCAATTTAATCGCACTAACCTTTTTTTTATTAGCTATTTTAGGCTTTATCTTAATCTATTTACAATTAAAAATTTGGAGTCTTGTCTGGCTAGTCCTTGTTTTGATTTTGATTACCATGGTCTCTGTGCTCATCTACTTTACTCTTAGGTCGCATTAACTCATTCAAATTAAAAGCCCTTCAAAGCTAATAACTTTGAAGGGCTTCGTTTATTTACGTAAGATAACGACTTCTTCTGCTTGGTCTACTTCATTTAATTTGACTGCCACTTTTTCTTCGCTGGATGTCGGGATATTTTTACCGACGAAATCAGCGCGAATTGGGAGTTCACGGTGACCTCTATCCACCAGTATTGCCAATTGAATTTTGGCTGGACGATCTGACGATAGAATCGCATCCAGTCCTGCTCGAATGGTTCGACCTGTATATAAAACATCATCCACCATAATCACAACTTTATCACGCATTGAGTGAGAAAAGTGAGGGGGTTGAACAACAGGTGCTTCATTTTTAAACTTGTGGGTCAAATCATCACGGTAAAAAGAAATATCTAACTCTTCTAGCTCTACTTGAATAGCTTCAATTTGCGAAATTTTTTCAGCTAAACGATGGGCTAAATATATGCCTCTTGTTTTAATTCCTACTAATACTAATTCTTGGACGTTCGGATTCCGTTCGACAATTTCGTGGGCCATTCTCTTTAGAGTTCTATTGATCGCTTGCTCATCTATAATAATATTTTCAGCCATTCATGTGTCTCCTTCAGTTTGGTATCTCTAGACTTCTTTATTTTCTTCCCTTAATAATATACCAAAAGAACGTCATTCTCAAATGAGAATAACGTTCAAACCAACTTATCTTAATGATTATTTTTGATTTTTAAGACGCTCAACGTCACGAGCAATCGCAATTTCTTCGTTAGTAGGAATGTTGATAACTGTTACCGTAGAATCATCTGTAGAAACGATGGCTTCTTGGCGCGTGTTATTACGCTCTTCGTCAATCTTAACACCCATATAACCAAAGTTTCTCATAGTGATTTCACGTGTTTCTTTAGAGTTTTCACCGATACCGGCAGTAAAGACAATCACATCTACACCATTCATCACTGCTACATATTGTCCAATGTATTTAATAATACGATTGAAGAAAATATCTAGAGCTAGTTGTGCACGTTCGTTTCCTGCTTCTGCAGCTTCTTCCACATCACGCATATCGGATGAGACACCTGAAATACCGAGTAAACCAGATTTTTTATTGAAGATAGTTACCATCTCTTCAATGCTTTCAATACCTTCCTTTTGCATGATGAATGGAATTGCAGATGCATCGATATCACCGACACGTGTTCCCATTGTTAAGCCAGCTAGTGGAGTGAAGCCCATTGAAGTATCAACAGATTTCCCTTTCTCCACAGCAGTAATTGAAGCTCCGTTCCCTAAATGACAAGTGATAATTTTAAGATCTTCAATGGGCTTACCTACGATTTCAGCTGCACGGTGGGCCACAAATTGGTGACTTGTCCCATGAGCTCCATATTTACGAACGGAGTAATTTTCATAGTATTCGTACGGAATGCTGTATAAATAATTTTCAACCGGCATTGAAGTATGGAAAGAAGTATCAAAGACTGCTGCCATGGTAGCATGTGGTAATTTTTCTTGGAAAACACGAATTACGACTGCTTCCGCAGGGTTATGTAAGGGGGCGAAATCTCCCAATTCTTCAATGTTTTTGATAACTTGCTCATCTACTAGAGTAGACTCCTTGAAGAGTTCTCCACCAGCTACTACACGGTGTCCGACACCGGTAATTTCTTCAAAGTTTGTGATAACTCCTAAGTCTAGAAGTTTAGTTAGTAATAAATCCACTGCACGAGCATGATCTGCAATATCTTCGACTATTTGAAACTTTTGATCTTCACCATTAGCGTCCGTATATTTAATTTCTAATTTTGAATCGCTTAATCCAATACGTTCAACTAATCCTTTAGAAACCACTGTTTCTTCAGGCATCTCTATGATTTGGAATTTCAAACTTGAAGAACCCGCATTAATCGCCATTGTTTTAGACATTTACAATTTCCCCATTTCTTTGTTAGTTCATATAGGTCTAGTATATCATGTTTATCCTTACACCGTAAACACTGATTCAAAATTTTGTGAAGTTTTTAATAAAGTTTGCTCTATCCTTCAAAAGTTTAATAATTATTAACTTACTGATAATAATAAAGAATTAATGAATTAAAAATAGCTCCCCTCCTTTCAGCCATAACGATTATTACCTTTTAAGGTTGTTTTTTACTTAGTGCCGTTTTTTGACTTGCTGGATAGCCGGGGATACTGGAAATATTGTTAACTACCTGTTATCAACTGGGATAAGTTAGAAGTTTTGTCAAATTTAATAACCCCCATGAGAGCGCCTTTAACCATCTTCAACTAAAGAACGAGTCAATTGAAGGGTTCAATAATAAAATTAAAATACTTAAGCGCAATGTCTATGGTTTTAGGATCTACTACCATTTCATAAATATAATTCTTTTAATATCAAGATTATATGTCAGGAAGAAAAGAAAAGGAGACCAAACAATCATTAGTTGCTTAGTCTCCTTAAATTGTCATCAACCCTATTCGGCACAGAGTCTTAAAAATCTAACACTAGAGTCATAGCCTACAGCTTATTGATTCTCACTTAGGCGTTTTTTTAATTCTGCTACAGAAATTCCTAAGCCCATTGCCAATAAAGCAAGACCCATTGCTACATATTCTCCTTCATCAGAACCGGTATTAGGCAGTGTAACCTCTGACTTGTTGACAGTTACTTCTTCGCTCATAGGTGTATCTGGATCTGGCGTTGGATCTGGATCTGGTGTTGGATCTGGATCTGGTGTTGGATTTAGATCTTCCTGTTTTTGATATACATAGGTTATTTCAACTTTTTTACCTGGTTGATAATTTCCTCCAGCAAGACTTCCATCCTCATTATAAATTGGATTATTGATGGGGTTTTCTACCTTAACCAACTCATAACCCTCTTTATCCTGTTTTTGTGTTTGATAAAATTCGTTCCGTTTACCAATTTGAACTGGCTTGGTATCGGTTATATCCACAACAATTGAACCATCTGATTTTATAGTTTGATAAATATGATGTTCTACAAATGAACCAGTTGCTTCTGTACTTTCACCTGTGGATGATGAGCTTGTATGAGATATAGTTGAGTTTCTCCCAACAATAGCGTTACCACTTGGATCTGCAGAATTATGAAGACGTGTAACAACTTTTATTTTTTCTAAATTATTAGAGGCACCGGGTGAATCCTCTACCAAGGTCATAGTTACTACATAGCGTTCGTTTTCTAACATTCGACCTAATTTAATAACATTAGCATTACCATATTCTGGATTATTCATAATGGTACCATTTATTACAGTTACATTAAAATTAGCATTATCTCCTGTTAAGTTAGGGACCAGACTATCGCGCATAATTTGAGAAGGATAATCTTTATTCCCCTTCTTAGGTATAACTTTATGAATCTTCAGCGAATTAGGATCAATATGAAATTGATCAGCTATGACTCGAATATCAGAATAAAGTCCAATTCGTTCTCCTTTATTGTTTAAATAAACAGTATACTTAAGAAGTTTGCGTCCCTCTGAATCACGTCCTGTTTCAGTGATGCCTTGAACTAATTTCTCTGTTTTAGTATTTCCATAATCTATGGTTATATCTTTAGAGATGGATTCCCCACCAATGGTTACGGTAACAGGATAATCTACATTCTCTATTACAGCTGTGTCTCTATTAGCCACTAATTTCTCGTTAAATGACCCAGTAATATTTTGGTTTAAGTCCACATATTTTGTAAAGATGTATCGAGTAGTATTAGTAGCTGGATCATAAAATGATTCTGCAATAATATTTCCTCGACTATCTTTAAATTGAACTCCATTTCGTGGAACAGTAATACTTCCAGGTAATACATATTGACCGTAATTAACATCAAAATAATCACCAGAATTAATAGCGTTATCTAATTGATAGTTCCCAGTAAAAGCAATCTCCCCATTTTGAGTTGCATTTAATACACTACCGTTCCCACCAAGTATTTTAAATTGCAAATCACTAAATTGGATTAAATCCTTTACATCTCTTCCTGTGGCATTTTGGATAGCAAACATTTGAAAGCCAGAGTGTTTTTCAGCATAATCAATCCCAGCTTGAGTAATTTTCTCCATCAAAACTTCTGCGGACGCATTTTGAAGGGTCTCTTTATCAACGCCTGAAAGGATTCCTTCAATTTCTTCAGCACTGTATATCTCTGCTAATTGTTGACGGATCACCGCCTCGCGATCAATTTCACCATCAATTAATTGATGAAGTTCACTTAACTGGTCATCTGATTCTCCCAAACTTTTTTCTTCTGAATTAACAATGGAGTCTGACTCATTGACTACACTTTCTTCAATCACAGCGGCTTCTTCATCAATGATTAGCTCTTCCTCTGAAACTATTTCTTCTTCAGTAGATATAGATTCTTCAGTAGAACTCTCAGTTGTCTCTTCAACTAAGCTGCCGACTGTTTCTGGAATAGAAGTTGAGACGCTCTCGTACTCTACTGTTTTCTCATCAGCTGATGATTCCACACTCATTTCGGTACTGTTAGTCTCTTCTAACACTTCTTCACTATGAATCTCGTTAGAATCAACTGATTCTACAGTTTCTACAATTGCTGTTGATAAACTCTGATCAACAGCCGATATTTCTGCATCATCAATTTTAATGACTTGGGAAGTTTCCGTAGTGTTTTCTGCTGCTAAAACACTATTCGAACCCCAAAAGAACATACTTGAAATAGCAACGGATGCTAAGCCTGCACTATATTTTCTTAAACTATAGATTTTTTTCTTTCTAGCATTTTTCTTTTGTAACTCTGTAACATTATTCTTTCCTAACATATTATCACTCCTTAAATTTTAAAAAATACCATACTTATACAATTAAAAAACGGCCACATCCATAATGTTGTGGTAATTACACACAATATTATGAATGTGACTAAATAGACCTCCTGTACACTTTACAATCATTAGTGAAGCAATTTAAAGCAAGATTGAATAAAAAACAATGTCTCTAAAACATTGAACAACACCGAACTTTTTTAACTTAAGAGAAGAAAAAATCGTTGGATACTTTCCCAAAGTCTTATGTTGCGATTGGATAAATGATAAAGACGCGCCTCTCAAACAAGTAAAATTACATTACTTTAAGCGCCCTAACTAGTCCAATCTATCAACCACTTCCAGTCGATAAATCTTTTATGAATGTGCGAACGACTGACTTCGTTAAAAGACTCTTTCGTCCTAATTCTCAAACTGCTGAATTAACAAGAACAATGATTGAATCTGCTTATCAAACCAATGTGATTGCCGATCACTCAAAAACTAATAATCAGACCCTACTCACTCATACAGCCACCCTCTTCTTTTGCTGGCTTCTTAGGCAGACTTTATCAAACCAAAAGACCCCCAACCGTTAGACAAAAAGCTAACGGTTGGGGGTCGGTTCCTATTTGCTAGACATAAAACTTATTGATCAGATCGAGCATAGGCATTCTTCATGCCATTGGAAGCAATATCTAATACCTTTTTAAGCGTCTGATGTGTTTCTTCTTGTAACATGGCGGCCAGTTTATGATTGGCTTGCTCACATACTTGCTGACTTTGAGAGCTAGGGCTTGTTGCAAGTTTTTGATCATAGGCTTTAATGATTGCTAAAGCTTGATGGTCCACCTTGGACTGATAAGACTCTATCACTGTTTGCGTTTGATAATAATGTGCGTCCGCTAAAGCAGCAATCATTCTAGCAGACCAATACAGACTGTCCGTTGTGATTTGATCATCTGTCTGAGTGAGATAAGCCGGAAATTCACTCGCTTGAGGATATAGAGGAATCATGGCATTAAAGACATTTGATCCAAAGGCCATCCATTGAAGACTGCGATTGTTTTCCGGCATATAAGGCCGAATTTGAGTTAGACCTAAAAAATTATTGCGATTGATTCCAATTGTCCGGTAAGCGCCTCGCATTTCGCTTGAGCCCTTAGTAACATATGGATCATACGGGGTTCCTTGGTAATGATTGGAAAGGATCTCTTTTATTTCTTGGACAGTAATTTTATGTTCAGGCACAAAGGACCATGGGATATCAAAGGATTGTGGTGTGTAATCTGCCTCTGAGCCTTCCCACTTATAAGTTGTTGGATTGAAAAAGCGTCCCATTACCCAAGCTCGTGGCGTGTTATATACTAAATCTGCAGCAGTTCTTGAGCCAAAGGCCAAACGTGGCTGAAATGGACCATCTTTTGATAAATCTAAGTGATTTTCTTGAATAAACTCTTTTAAATCAGCTGAACACATATGCTCTTTTTGTTGACCGAATGCATCTTCTAAATCAAAGGAATCTATTCCAAATTGATTAGGCATCACTACATAGGAATCATCTGGTACCCGTTTAGCTAACCAATGATGACCCCCTATTGTTTCCAACCACCAAATTTCATCGACATCTTGAAAAGCAATCCCATTCATCTCGGAAGTGCCGTATTCTTCTAACAAACTTGCCAACCGCTTTACCCCTTCACGAGCAGACCGTATAAAAGGTAAGACGAGCGATACCATATCTTCTTCTGAGATACCTCCAGGAATTTCTGCTTGATAACTATCGCTCCCCTGCTCACCCCTAGCTTCTTGGTAGGTTACCAATGGATCAGCAGCTAACACTCGCGCATTGGAAGTGATCGTTTCGGTCGCAGTCATGGCAACATTTGCGGCATTGACCCCACACGCTCCCCAAACTCCCTGGTCTCCTACAGCATCAGGGGTCATACTATAAGCTAATGGGTCACTTGGCAACTCAATTTCTAAGTGAGCTAACACCGACCGATAGTGAGACGGATGTCCTTGACTATCGACTTTGACCATTTTTTTTACATTAAATTGTCCCGAAACAGAGTCTTCGTTTCGTGCGACAAGCGTTGACCCATCATAAGAGGCTTTTTTACCTACTAAAATTGTTGTACATCCCATATTAATCCCTCACTTTCATACTCCTATCTTATGCTTCTTACTTCTAAAAATAAAGTCTGAATAATGTATTTATTCTTAAGTATTAAAAAACTCCTCATTAGTTAGGTCGCTGGCTAACTAATGAAGAGCTTATTACAGTGCTATTTTTAGCTTTTAATCTTATCGGAATATATTTTATCAATAAAAACTGCTATGGCATTATCTCCTGAAACATTCGCTGCAGTACCAAAAGAGTCTTGAGTTAAATACAGCGAAATCATTAATTGTTGCATAGCATCTCCAACAATTCCTACCATTGGTAAGAATGGTACAGCTGACATAATAGCTCCTCCAGGTGCTCCTGGAGCTGCTACCATCGCAATACCTAACATGCAGATAAAGCCAAAAATTACACTAAAGCTGTGCGGAAGATCATACATTAATAATAAGGCTGTCGCACAGGAAGTAATAGTAATCATCGAACCTGCTAAATGAATAGTTGCACATAGAGGGACAACGAAATTACGAATTTCTTCAGATACTCCATTATTTTCTGCACAATCTAAGTTCACCGGAATAGTTGCAGCAGATGACTGGGTCCCAACTGCCGTCATATAACCTGGAATTTGATTTTTAATGAGTCGTAATGGGTTTTTCCCAGCATAGCTTCCTGCACCAATGAATAATAAACTAACATAAAGTAAATGCATAATGATGACAATAACGAATACTTTCCAGAAGATAGATAGTACTGCAAATACCGATCCAGAATAAGACATATTTGCAAAATTTCCTAGAATATAAATTGGCAACAAGGGAATAATTACCGTTTCTAATACTTTAACTACCACTTCTTCAAACTCAACAGTCAATTGGTAAAGTACCTGTCCAGAATTTCGATTAGCCCGTAACCACGAAATAACAAGCCCCATCATAAAAGCCAGCACAACCGCTGTTGTAACTTCTAAAATAGGCGTTATCGGAACCGTAAAGAATGGAGTAGCTCCTTCTCCTGCTTCAGTAATCTTATTGACTAAATCACTGGTAATAAAACTAGGGAAAATACTTGTTGCCACAAAGTAAGCAAAAGTCCCCCCTATAAGGGTTGATCCATAAGCTGTTAAAGCTGTCATACCTAGTAATTTGCCTGCTCCTTCTGTAAGATCTGCAATTCCTTTAGTTACTAAACCAATAATCATTAAAGGAATAAAGAAACCTAAAAAGGCTGAAAACAGGCTAGATAAAGTAACTAAAATTCTAATAAACCATTCAGGAACAAATGGCAAACGCCCAATCAAAATACCCATTGCAATAGCTATCAGCAACCGACCGACTAAACCCGTTTTGATTTTAATTCTGTCATTTTTATTCTCTGACATTTTTTCCCCTCCATTTGGAATTTTTTTAGCAAACTCGAGTTATTACTATGCTTATATTATACACGAAAAAAAGTTATATGAAAGCGTTTTTTAAATTATCTTATTTTTTAACTGTATTTTGCTGAATAGTAATAATTGTAGCTCTTTTTAAGAAATTTTATTTTAAAAACAGTAATAAAATACTCTTTTTAAAATGTTTCCTATCTCATAAAATTCTTTAAATTATTTTCGCTATTGACACGAACATCCGTTCGTATTAAACTGTTGCTTACAGGAGGAATTTGTAATGACTATTATTGATTATAGCCGTGAACCTAAATCTGATATTGCTTTTATCGATATGAAATCCTTCTATGCGAGCGTAGAGTGTGTTGAGCGTGGCTTGCATCCTCTAAGAACAAGCCTTTGTGTCATGAGTCAAACAGACACTTCTCAAGGTCTGATTTTGGCTTCTTCTCCCATTTTTAAGCAAGTTTTTGGGCGTAGCAATGTGGGACGAACTTATGATTTACCCTTCTCTCTTCATAATCGACGATTCAACTATCGCAACGCTCGACGTAATGGCTTACGAACGGATCCTGCCTATGTTCGTTATATTGAATCTTGGGCCAAACGTTCATTATTTGTGCCACCCAGGATGGACCTTTATATTAAAAAGAATATCGACCTTTTAAAGCTGTTAACCCAGTATGCTTCTGAAGAAGATATTCTCCCCTATTCAATTGATGAAAGCTTTATTGATTTAACGCATGTTTTGAACTACTTTATTCCTGATCGTCAGGTGTCACGTCGAGACAAATTAGAAATGTTAGCTAGTAAAATTCAACTGGATATCTGGCGTAAAACAGGAATCGCTTCAACCATTGGTCTTTCTAATGCCAATCCTTTATTGGCTAAGCTCGCTTTAGATAACGAGGCTAAAAAGAAGCCGACCATGCGAGCAAATTGGTCCTATGAAGATGTTGCAAGCAAAGTATGGGCCATTCCAAATTTAACTGATTTTTGGGGGATTGGTAAGCGCACAGCCAAACGACTCAATCAGTTAGGGATTCATTCCATTTATGATCTAGCCCATGCTAATCCTGAACAATTAAAAAAGGAGTTCGGTGTAATTGGCTTGCAATTATTCTTTCATGCCAATGGGGTCGACGAAAGTAAAGTTAGTGAGCCTTATCGTCCGAAGTCTAAAGCTATCGGTAATTCGCAAATTTTACCCCATGATTATACTCAGCAAGCAGATATTGAATTGCTTTTAAGTGAAATGGCAGAACAAGTGGCCATTCGTTTAAGACGGGCTGGCAAAAAAGCACAGCTGGTCTCTGTCTCTGTCGGTTATTCCAAAGCAGTTGACCTATCTCCCCTTCGCGCTCAAACCAAAATCGATCCTAGCCAGCAAACAAAAGTCTTAACAGCCACTGTAATTGAGCTCTTTCGCTCTAAATATAAAAACGGACCCGTTCGCCATATTGGTGTTCGTTATTCGGGCTTGGTAGAAGAAAACATCCATTACTTTTCGCTTTTTGAAGAGCCAAGACAAATATCAAAAGAAGAGCGCCTCGATAAAACAGTAGATGCTATTCGAAAACGTTTTGGCTACGTCTCTGTTTTAAAAGCTAGCGCCTTACTAGAAAGTTCTCGTTCCATTGCTCGAAGCAAGTTGATGGGTGGTCATGCAGCAGGCGGAGCAGGCGGATTGGATGGTTTAGAATGAGTGTAGATCGGTCTTACTTATCATCTAAAGCTGCACGTCAATATCAAGATCGCAAAATGGCTAAATGGATGGGCTTTTTCTTATCAGAACATAGCTCTGCTCTGTCACACAGCTTTACTGACTCAAGCCCGGCCAGACTGTCTCCTAAGGAGAAATTTCTTTTACTCAGCCAAGCCTATGTTCAAAAACTCTCCATTAGCCTTATTTATCAAGGCAATCATCCAAATAAGGCCCACCAATCATTTACCGGCACTCTTAAAGAGCTAAATCTAGACCATTGTGCGATTGAAGACCCCCTTTCTAGAAACTTTCTCCTTTTAGCTTTTGAACAAATTATCGATATTACACTTGCTGAGGAGGTGGAATAATGAAAACCAATGACTACCACCATAATCAAACACAATTTGATTATTTCAGTGAAAATTATCAACGATTTCAAGAGGATTTCTATCGTTATTCTAAGCTGAAAGTTCCTCTTGCTTTTCTAGAGGATGAGTTATTACGAATGATGTCGGCATCAACCATTAATTATTTTCGTATCCCTCAAAAACACAGTCTCGACCAACGTACTCACACTTTTGTTTTCAAGGTGCGTACCGATAAGCGCAACCATTTAATTCGCATTTACCAATATCAGTATCATTATGTTGATTAAAGTTCTACCCTCAATGCCAGCCTATCAAGCTAGGATTTTAGTGCTATCCATCTTTCTATTCAAAAAGCCCACTCATTTGAGTGAGCTTTTTTCTAAGCTTGATTAGCAAACTGACTTTAATAGCCGTCTGCATAACACCCATTAGCTACTTAAAGCAAATCATGTTTCCTTTTTCACTAATATTACCACTCTTCATCAACAAGATAATATCGGCATTACAAATGGTCGATAAGCGGTAGGGCATTACGAAGGAGGTCCCCCTCCCTTACCTTATCCATACCTTCTTCATTTAATCTTTCTAAAAAACTATCGACTGAAGAACTTACTTCATCCAATGCTAAGATGGCTGGATTAAAGAGCACAGCTCAATCAATGGTATCCATTGTTTTTGAAGCAGGGAAATATTATTAGCTTCTTCATTTATTTCCTTATATAGCAAGATAAAAACTCGATTAAAAAGGGGGCTTCACCTTTCAATCGAGTTCCTTAGATCAGTTAATTACTAATGGTTAATGGTATCTTTTTTTGTGTGGACTTTCATAGGAGAAGAAGGTGAACCCTTCGCCAATTACTTGTTGAACGTCTGAAATAGTGACGAAGGCTTTGGGATCAATTTGAGTCACTAATCTTTGTAATTGAACAACCTGATTACGATTCACTATTGCCAGTAAGACTTCCCTTTCTTGCTTAGAATAGTAACCATATGCCCTAAATACAGTGATACCTCGCACCATCTCTTTAATTACTATATCCGCAATTTCTTCTTTCTTAGAGGAGAATATCATCACGGACTTTCGACGGTTGACCCCATCTGTCACAAAGTTTACGGTCTGACTCGCAATAAACATCATCATGATCGTCACAATCGTCATATCTACTCCAATAATGAAGCTGGAAGCCAAAATAACTAGCATATCACACATTAACAAACCAGCAGAGAAACTGATTCCTAGATACTGCTGCATAATCATTGCGACAATGTCCGTACCAGCAGTCGTCCCGTTGCCTCTAAGAACTAAACCAATACCTGCTCCTAAAAGAACTCCACCCGCTACAGCTGGAATAATAATATTAGTTGCAATATAAGGGGCTGGTTGGATAACATTTAAACAAAAACTTAAACAAGTTGAAGCATAAATTGTATAAAGCAAGGTTCGCCTACTTAGGTATTTCCATCCAACCACTAATAAAATGGCATTAACGATGAAGTTGCTTGTACCGGTTGGTATTTTAAGTAAATAATAGGCCAACATAGAAACACCCGTTACACCACCGTTACCAAAATGATTAGGAATGAGGAAATAATTAACCCCATAGGCATAAACAATGCAACCTAAAGTCATTATCAAAACAGAATAAAGAATCCCTTTCGGTGTTATTTCAAAATAGTCCATTACTTTTTTTACCATTGCCACCACTCCTTTACTATCAAGGATATTATACCCTTTTTTGACAAGAATGTAATCACTTTCAAGTAGGTTTTTAAAATCTTAGTAAATTATAATCAATCATTAATTTATTTTATTGTTTCAATAGTTATTGACAGCGCTGAGTTACCATTCCTAATAATTTGCAAAAGTAATGATGGTATATTTTTTCTCTTGTTAAGACTTTTATTTAAGTTAAAAACAATAAATTTTTATACAACAAATTTAATTATTTATAATTTTTAAAAAAAGAATTGTTATATCTGATTTTTTTGTGTATACTATCAACAATAAATTTTTGAAAGATGGTTGGTGTTGATGTGTGCAAAGAATAAGTTGAGTGTGATAGCAGTAAGTTTAATGATAATGGTAAGTTCTCTCTTTAATTTTGATGTTAATGCCCATGCAAGTACTTCAATAAAGGAAACAGCTAATGTTAATGATAATGTTGTAATGGATTTTTATAAAGAAAATTCAGAGTATTTTGACACTTCGGAAAATGGTGATGAGACAGTTGTAACTATCACAGATGATAAACTTATAAAGTATTTTAATGATCTAGGAATAGATACTTCTAAATTTTCAAATGATAGTACTAGCATGTTAAGAAGACAAAGTAACGGGGTAACAAAGTTGGTATGGCATGGAAAAGCATCAAAAGGTAATGAGGATGTATATATAAGTGCGTCAACGTTTAGTATTCTAGGTGGAGCTGGTACGGGAGTTGCAACAAGATTTATACTTATGTTGTTACCACCACAATTTAAACTTGCAGCAGCGGCTATAGATGGAGCTATTGGTGCTATCGGTTTTTCTGACTATGCAAGAGTATTTGTTGTAAGAGGATTTCGTTATCAATACAATTATTTACAATAATCGTAACTTAAAAGGATCATTAGGTGAATTTTATGAAGAAACTAAGCAAAATAATAAATGAGTTACTTTTTGTAGGAGTATATATTTTGGTAAGCGTATTAATAACATTTTTCCAAGGGAAATTAACGATTTCATATTTTTTTGATAACTTATTGTATAGAATAATAGGATTTGTGTTTGTGTATTCATTATTTTATTTTGTAGATAAAAAACATAGGAAGGAAAATAATTATGAAAAAAAATAATTATATAAAATCAATATTAATTCTAACTATATTTTTAGGTCTATCAACTATATCTGTTTCTGCTGAGGAAAACGATCTAACAAAAGAGGATTATATAACTACATAATCTGTTTCTGTTGAAGATAATGATCTAACAAAAGAGGATTATATTACTACACAATCTGTTTCTACTGAAGATACAGATGTAACAAAAGAGGATTATATATTCAGGTCGAAAGTTTGGCCTCCGCGTACTCTTTTTGTAGAAGTATGGAAAGTGGTACCAACTGACCCGGGTCCGGTCCCTAGATCCTATAAACAATGGTATGTAGAGTATAGGAACGGCATAAAATATGAAGGATATATATCATGGACAGGTGCTAAAAAAATATATACTGTCGCTCCTGTTAAATTACAATTTTTATTTAGAGGTATCATAAGATTAGCAAAAATTTAGCAATACTAAAAAGCAAGATAAATTATTAATTTAATTCATCTTGCTTTTTTAATATTTATTTTTTCAAAAAATTACTTTTCGAATTGATACTATATTAAATAGCTTTATTTTCGGTGTTACGACAAACTTCTTTTGTCATTTTTCCCTTTTAATAAATGTATCATAAGCTAATCATTCGTCTTAATCCACTTTTTTAGTTTTACATAATTAGTTTATTTGTTGGAAAAGCCCGCTTACATCGTTGACATCGATAGTAAAAAGGATTCCCTTACCCGGTTGGTCAATATCCATGGCTTTAGAAACTTTTTCAATGATTTCAGGCACTTTTTGTGTCTCAACAATCATTAAGACAAGCTCTTTTTCCGGTTCAATTTGAACATTAAAAATCTTAGGAGCTTTCTTCGAACCTAGTCCTCGACCATGGAGGATAGTTGCTCCACCTGCTCCTTCTTCACGAGCAGTTTCCACTACTTCATCCCCTGAATCACGATCAACAATTGTAGCTACTAATTGATACTTACTCATTTCTTGACCTCCCTCATTAAATTCATGCATTAACTGGTGACTGCCATAAACACTACTTGTATTAATTGAAAAGAGAATGCCCTTTCCTTTTTTAGGTAATTCACACTTTTCGGTTAAGACTTGATGAATTCTTTCTTCATTTGAATGATCAACCAACATCAATAAGGCTTCACGCTTGGAATCATTCAAACCTAATAAATCTAAGAAAGGATTGGCAACTGTTCCTTCTGCTTGAAAGATCGTTCCACCGGTGGCTCCTGCCAGGCGTGCCTGCTCAAGGTAATAGGAGGCTGTACCCTTCTTAACAATTGCAAAAAATAAGACTGTCTGCATAAATACCCTCCTATGCTATTTTTTCTTGTTTTAATTTCCACTTATAGATGATTCCGAGTAATAATATCATGACGATTGGCGCCATTGCAACCGTTGCGATGACACCAAAGCCATCCGTTACCACATCTGCCGTTGGAATCCGATCCGCTGCCCCTTGTGCAAAGGACAGGATGAAAGTTGCCGTCATTGGTCCGGAAGCTACGCCTCCCGCATCAAAAGCAATCCCTCCAAATAAATCATCTACAAAAAAGGATAAACAGATGGCTAAAAGAAAGCCAGGTAATAAATAATACCAGATTTGAATACTAGGCACTAGGATACGAACCAGTGACCCACTGACAGCTAGGCCTACTCCAATAGATAGAAAGACAAGTAAAAGTTTATTCTTAATAAAACCACCCGTTACCGCTTCAACTTGGTCTCCCAATACGTGAACGGCTGGCTCAGCCAAAACAATCACCAAGCCCATAATCAAACCAATTACGGGTAACCATGCCTGAAAGTCACGCGCTAACATATTACCTAGAAAACGCCCCATATCCATAAAGCCTTGATTGACACCTATTAGAAAGAGAACCAGTCCAATCAAAGTGTAAGTAACCCCTTTGATAATCCGTTTGAGTTCACGCTTTTTAAGCTTAAATTGTTTCCAATTCATAATCGCAAATAAAATGGCTAAGGGAGCGAGGGCCATTAAAGACTCAAGCAAAGTGTGTCCAATAGCCAAAAAGAATGGGGCAATAATTCCCTCCGTATAACGATAAACTTCTGCTTGCCCTTGGAAACTTACTCCTGTAATAACTGATAATAAAATAACTGCTAAAATTGGCCCGACACTCATGGCACCTACTAAACCAAAAGAATCTTCCTCAGCCATGTGCCCCCCTTTACGAGATGAAACAGCCGCTGACAATGCTAAGATAAAAGGTGTGGTTAAGGCACCTGTCGTGGCACCTGACGCATCGAAAGCAATGGCTATAAAATCATTAGAAACCAATAAAGCCATTAAGGCGATCAACCCATAAGCAATTAAGAAAAAATACTTAATCGAAAAGGAAGACAAAATCCGCACGATACCAAAAGCAATTAAGAAGCCGACACCAAGTGAGACCATTGCAACAATCACCGTTGAAGTAAGAGCTCCTCCCATCGCATCAGCCACCTGTTGGCCTAAAATAAGTAAATCAGGTTCTGCGACCGTGACCGAAAAACCAATTACAAAGGCTAGCCCTGTAATGGCCCAAATATTGGGAGCATCTGCTACACTTTTCCCCATCAAATCTCCTATAGGACTCATACCAACTTCCACACCAAATAAGAAGATCGTTAAACCTATAATTAAAAAGACAGCCCCTATTAAAAAACGAATCATCATATCTGCCGACACATTGACCATGGTCAATGAAATGATCACAACTATAAGTATAATAGGCAGTACAGAAGCTAACACTTCTTTTAATTTATCGACTAATAAATCCATAACATTCCTCCTTCATAAATATTATTTCTCCTTCATCATACCATAGCTTAGCTTGACTTTTGCTTAAATCTTTATCACCATTCATTCCGTTCATCTTTTACTTGCATTTTTACCTTCATACCTTGACTTAAAAGTGTATGGCTCGTATAATACACTTAAACAAGCTGTATTATGATTGTGGGACACATCTTGGAATATAATAAAGCTTTAATGGAGGTAAAATAATGAAACTTGCACCCAATCTACCCATCTATACCCAAATTATTACTTGGGTAAAAGATCAGATCATCACAGGCAAATATACGCCGGGTTATCAATTGCCCTCAAGAAGACAATTAGCAAAGGAATGGAAAGTCAATCCCAATACCGTTCAAAAGGCATTTAAAGAAATGGAGGACTTAGGTATGATTGTTACTCAAGCTCAAAGACCTAGCACCATAACAACTGACACGCAATTAATTTCTCAACTTAAATATGAATCCATTGATCAAGCCATCGAAAACCTAGTCGATGTTTTAATTCCCATGGATTTGCAATTAGAAGATATCATCCAACGCCTTACCCATAGCTATCAAATTAAAAAGGAGGCCATTAACCATGATTAAAATCGAAAACCTCAACAAGTCTTTCAGTAAGCATAAGGTCCTTAAAGACATCAATTTAGAAGTTAAACCAGGTGAAATCACTGGATTGATCGGCATTAATGGTACAGGAAAATCGACCCTCATTAACTGTATTGCCAGACTTTTGCCTTATCAAGGGGAAATTTATATTGATGAAATAAAATTGCGAGATGCTAAAGCTAGAATATGGCATGTTCCCGATTACCTCAACTTTCCCCCTTCGATGACGGTTAAAGCATGCAAAGAATTTATGTACAATCTCTATCCTGCTTGGAATCCTACTAGAGCACAAGATATCCAAGATTTTTTCCAATTAGAAGATAGTAAGCGCATTAAAGAACTATCCAAGGGGAATCAAGCAAAACTTAATTTAATGTTAGGCTTATCTTTAGAGGCAGATTATCTTCTGTTAGATGAACCCTTTGCTGGCATCGATGTCTTTAGCCGGGAAGAAATTCTTGAACTCTTTGGTTCATTTATCCAAAAAGACTGTGGTGTCTTAGTAACCACTCATGAACTTTACGATGTCGAACACTTTATCGACCGAGCCGTTTTAATGAGTGAGGGCCAAATCAAACACTCTATCTATTTAGAAGATATGCGTGAAAATGAAGAACTATCCTTAGTTGAATGGTTAAGAAAGGAGTTAAATTAAATGAGAGAAGTATTGAGTTTAACTTATTTTGAAATACAAAGGCAGAAATTTTACTGGTTAATCGTCGCTTTGATCTATCTCGTCCTATCCTTAATTTCTATTAATAATAATATACAAAGCAATTTCCAACAAAATATGGTAAATCAGCCAAATATATTGCTGAATATCATAAATATCGCCTTTATTATCGGAGTTATTAGTATGGCAATTGCGACCCTCTTAATCTGGTTAAAAGATTGGTTTAGCCAAGGTAAAATGATTTCTCGCTGGTTAGCTGGCCCTTTTAAACGATCCAGCCTCTACCATGCAAAATTTCTAAGCCTCGTCTTTTATTTTTTCCTGAATATTTTATTCGTTTATTTTACGGTATATGTTTTTCATTTTCTCTTACAAATGATCTTACAAGAGCGGTATTCAAATGATATGCCCCTCTATCTCGTTTTCAACTTTTCTTATTTCACCAATCTTTTCACCGAATCCATCTGGGTATCGCTTGTTAATATCTTAGCCTGGCTTGCCTTGATTCCAATCACCCTTCTATTTGTACTGCTTGAACGCGCCTATTCCTGGAAATGGTCTGTCCTCTACTTGCTCATCCTAGTAGCAGGAACATATCTTACTGGAAAACTCATAGCTTTTGGTATGCTACCTACTAATCTCGAGTTTCATGCGTTTTATCCACTCAGTTTTATCCTTGTAGGAAGTATCACTTACTGGATTGGCAGTCAATATGTCGCAAAAGATCTGCATATTTAAAGGAGGTAGAAAGATGAATTATTATAAACAAATGATTAAATACTTTGCAATCATTGGCATGGGTTTAATCTTATTAGTAGGAAGTCTCTATGGTCTTAACTCGCCGATTATTGGGAAATTAACCTCAATAAAAGGAGATGAAAAACTAACCAATCTACCTGAAGAGTATGTCCAACTAAGTAGTCAAAACAGTTTCTTCTCTCTGCCAGAAGAAATGTTCCAAAATAAAAGTGGAGATTTTCAGTTGAGTCGTTCAAATCTTAAATTCAAAAGCCTTGATTTTGAGGGAAATAAAGAATTAAAAGCATTAGCTAAAGAAGCCCCCAACTTTTTCAAAGGAATAGATTCACTAGAACAAATCTATCAAGGAGATAAGCACTATTTCTGGATTGAAAGTGATTTGTTTTCTAATGAAGAAAAACCCATCAAAGTTCACTTTTTAGACTTTACAAATAAAAAGGAGCTTATCAAAGATATTCCTACAATCAAAACTTCAATTAAGGACTCGAATAAAATCTATCTGCAAAATGTTCAAATCCGACAAGTTGATGGTAAATATTATCTAATGTGTCTTTACAATATCGAATCGGGAAACAGCAATAGCGACAAATTTTCCTTTAAAAACAAAATTACAATTTACCAACTTGATGAAGTCAACAAAGAAAACCAATTTAAACTCATTAATGAAGAAGACTATACTGTATATAGTGATGAGGAAACTCTAGCTAAAGATGTTTGGCTCAATAGTCCATTCTTAAGTAGTAACCTCTCTCTTGATGCTCCCTTTATTCAAACTAGCTATAATCTTGAAAATGACGAGAATGGTCCCTTCTTTCTGTTTGATTTTAAAGACCAATCATTGCAAGAAACTAAAGTAACCATTCCAAGTTCAAATAGCTTCGAAATCCTGACTGCTGACTCTAACCATATTTATATCATCGAATATCAAAAAAATAAGCCTCACTTTGGCCGCTACTCAATAAAGGAAGATAATTATATCGGTGAGATTCCGATTGAACATTTTGAATCTTTGGAAGTTGGGCTAGATATTCAAGTGATTGACTATAACAGTAAGGGGCCATCTCTTCTCTCCCTCAATGATTCTGGCAAGAAATATTATGGCTATTACGATTTAAACACCGGACAAAGCCAGTCACTCTTTAGAATCGATTTTCCTAAAGAGTATCAGAATTATTTAGATCTTTTAATTTGGAATTAAAGAATCATACGCACCCATATTGTACTTTAAAGGAGGCTGACTAATGTCACAGCCTCCTTTTATTTTAAAAAAGTTATGCCTTTAATTTTAAAAGAAAACCATTTCCTTTTTATTACTTAAAGTTACATTATAATTAGATATTTATTTATGCTTCTTAGCTATATTCCCCATCGAATAGCCACTTTAAATTACTGGAAATATTTTAGCCATCAACTATTTAAAGAGGAAGTGAAATGAAAGAGGCTTTTACGGCTGGTGAGCATGATGAGCTCGGGTGACACAACTGCTTTGCGCAAGGGAAAAAGAAAGCAGAAAACTAGAGGAAGAAATTTCAAAATTTGAGAAAATACTTCAATCAAAAAAGAGCAATTAAACAGTCAACAGAAGATGAGTTAATAGCCGATAAAAGCAAAGAATCAGAAAGTATTATTTTAATTGATAAGACAGACTTTTATAATATAGCATTCAAAGAAATTGAAATAAACGACCAATGATGACTACGGCTTAACTGTCACTTCAACAAATCATTAGACAAACAAAAAAGCAGTCTTAGTTTAACTAGGACTGCTTTTAAGATGTTAGGCATTTTAAAAACTTCGATTAAGCTTCAACAGCTACTGGGTAAACTGAAACTTTCTTAGCTTTTTTACCCTTGCGTTCGAATTTAACGATTCCATCAATTTTTGCAAATAATGTATCATCGCCACCACGGCCAACATTTTCGCCTGGATGGATTTTTGTTCCACGTTGACGGTAGATAATTGATCCACCTGTTACTTCTTCACCGTCGCCAACTTTAGCGCCTAAACGCTTAGCAATGGAATCACGACCGTTCTGAGTAGAACCTCCACCTTTTTTAGTAGCGAATAGTTGTAAGTCTAATTTCAACATAGAGAGCACCTCCTATAGTATAGTTTGTTTAATCTGGATATATTCGGGATAAGCTTGTTCTGTCACTTCTAAAGCTAAAATTAAATGACGCATCAAAAGTTGCACATCATGTTTTAACTTCTTTTGTTCAATCGATGGTAGTACGAGCTTGAGATAACCACCTTCCATTTCATTAACAGTGGTTTCTACAGGCACTTGCAAGAGTTGGTAAAGAGAGTTTTCTACTGAAATAACTTGGCTAGATACTGCGGCACAGACAATATCTTGTCCATGTTCACCATAACCAGCATGTCCTGTCATTTCGATTGCTTTAACTTCTTGACCCTCTTTTGAAAGGCTGATTTGTACTTGAATCATGATTAAACCTTAATCGCGTTAACAGTTAATTTAGTGTATGGTTGACGGTGTCCTTGCTTACGGTGAGAATCTTTACGACGTAAATATTTGAAAGTAACCACTTTCTTTTCGCGTCCTTGTTTCTCAACAGTCGCTTCTACACTTGCTCCAGCAACTAATGGTGAACCTACCTTTGTTTCACCTTCACCACCTACTAAAACGACTTCATCAAAAGTCACTTTATCGCCTTCAGCAACGTCTAGCTTCTCAACGAAGATTGTTTGTCCTTCTTCTACCTTAATTTGCTTGCCGCCTGTTTTTATAATTGCGTACATTCAAGCACCTCCTATTATTAGATTTTCGGTATAAATACCTACACTTAGACTCGCCAACTTGAGTGGCTAATGCACTTAAACTCAAGGATGAGCGGTTGCAGTTGTGGTGCTACACAAATACAACATTAGTAGGATATCAGAATTACTTTAGACTGTCAATAATTCTAAGGAAAGATATTTTTGGTTGTTCTAGAGTTGTCAAACATATGTTACACAAATAGAAATCTTCTGATAGCGATCTAGCCTAGTACTCGATCATCTTACCTTCTTAGCCTGTCAAGGAGGAAAGTGTAACGATCCTTGATTTGCTAACAAGATAAGATAAATTAGATAAGGCTAAGCCGCATGTGTGTTAAATAGTCTTGAATCATTTCATTTGGACTTTTAAAATTGAGTAGCTTTCGATGAACATTGTTACCTCGATGGATATACCGTTGATGAGCGGATATCAATTGTGCCTCTGAATTAAAGATTCGATGTTAGATTCTCTAACTATCCTCACGATGACTCCACTTTACAATCCCATTTTGCCAGGGAGAATAGGATCTTGTGCGCTGATAGTGAATCCCTTTTTGATCGAATATTTCTTCAGGGATAATTTTTCGGCCAGTTTGATGGAGAGCGTTAGTGAATTCCGAGCCATTATCTGTTTGAACTTTGTCAATCTTAAAGCCAAACTGTTCCTCAAGATCAATTAAAAAGGTGGCAGTATGTGTCACTCTCTTCTCTTCAACAATTTTACATACTCGTTTTCAACTATACTCATTAATTGCAGTAATTTGCTAGTAACATTTACCACAACTATTCCAGCTAATGCACTGCTGAGGAACGTGTTTTATATCAATTTGTACTTTTTATCCAGGTTGAGTAGCTCTTGTTCCCCGCCATTTTGTCTTAGGATAGCTCCCTTCTGTACACAATTCCAGCCCTTTTGACGAATTTGTTTGCACATCGAATCATAACTTCGCTTATAGTCTTTTCTTCGACATTGTACATAGACTTCTGCTAGCCCTTCATGACCATAGCGTTGATAGTTTCGTCGAACCAACTCCAGTTCTTCTGCTTGATAATTCGCCGAATGAGAATGCGGTCTAGGACTTTTTAATCTTAAACTATCCCTATTCCCATTGTAACGATCTCGCCAACGTTTTACATTATGACGGCTCATATGATAACGTCTTGCTGCTGCATTATTGTTGTATTTAATAGCATATTCGACAACTTTTTTCGATAGCGCACTTCTTCTGTTATAATAGACCTCATAGGAAGCTCCTTTCACTTTTGTTCTCACAAACTAAGTGTATCAGAAGCTTCCTATTTTTATCCTTTTATGTCACATATGTATTATAGTCTAAGAATTTTTCAAAATAATTCCGTAAAAATAAACATTTATCAATGATTTGAGACAAAAGTACATATTCCTTTGTAGCCTCACCTTCTTTTTTTAACAAATTCCCTATAAAATAACAGATATAGTATCATAATAAAATCCAACATCCTCACCAACTCATCATCTTTTTTAACTCAAAAATACCCCCTCAAAAACAAAAAAGCCTTGAATACCGCCAATATTTAAGCTGCCTTCAGAAACTTATTTAATCAAACATATTTACTACAAACCCATTTTTTGTAAATAATCGATATTATTCAACTCTCAATTTTGGATATTGAATAGAATCCACTGCTAAATTCATTTGTTCTTGCATTTTTTCTTCTTGCTTATCTACATAACCTTCAAACCATACTTTTTATATTCTCATTATAAAAAAAATAAACTTGAATATCCATATTCCCATTTGGATATAAGCATGCTGAATACTCCAAAAAACCAATCTCCTTCGGTTATTATATAATGGTTAGCGGTTTAAAATAATTATCTTCGTATCTCCATTTTCAAGTTGGATTACAATGCATAATGATCTTTATTAATGATATTAGTAATTTTATTGGTCACTATATAGTTCTATTTGATCCTTCTTAATTTGCACCCGGATAATTCATAGATAACTGTGGCTGTTTTTTCTACAAAAGTGTAATCATGCGATGTGAATACAACTGTACCAGGATAGTTCTTTATTAGCCTCTCTAAGCCCATCATTACATTAATATCTAAATAATTAGTTGGCTCGTCTAAAATTAATATATTACTAGGTGTAAGAATGGAAGTGGCTATCACGGCTCGTAATTGCTCTCCCATACTAAATATTCTAATTTCTTTTTCTAGGTCACATTCATCAAATCCCATTTGTTTTAATACTTTCACAACAAAGTCATACGAATACTTTGTATTGAGCATTGCATAACTAATGAGACTTATTGATCTTTGAACAAAATAAATACCTTGCTTGACATATGAGAATTCTACATTCGAAGAAACCGAAATTGATTCTCCCCTATTATATATATAATTTAATAGGGTCGTTTTTCCTGTGCCATTATTTCCTACAAAAGCAACTTTTTCACCTGCTGCAATTTGAAATGAAATATTGTCTAATAATATCCTATCACCCATACAAATTGTTAACCCGTTGGCAATTATAGGTATTTTACTATTTAAAGCTAGTGATTCTACTAAAGGAAATTCTATATTTTTCCTATCAGTTATATCCTCTTGAGTAGGGAGTGCTCCTAGCTTTTTTTCAAGCGATTTTATTTGTCTAGCAATCCCTTTTTGACTGCTTCCTTTAGATTTAGACTGTGCTAATCTACCAGGATTAATTCTCTTATTTTTTTTTCGCACTGTAATATCAGAAATTTTCTTCAATGACTCTCGTTTATTTTCAATAGCAGCCTCTAACTGTTCTTTTTGTTCTTGTATCTGAGTATTTCTATTTTGAAGAGTTGATTCCTCTAATTCCTTTTGATAGATATAAGATTCCCATCCTCCTTTATACTCTTTCACATTATGATTTTCGATTATCCAAATTTTTGTTGCAATATTTTCTACTAATTCTCTATTATGGGTAGAAAAAATAATAATACCTTGATGATTTTTTAAGGTTTGTATCAAAAAACGTGTACTCTTTAAATCTAAATTAGTAGTAGGTTCATCAAGTATTAAATTTGTATATTCATTCTCTAAAACGTTTGATAGATACAGTTTTATTTTCTCTCCACCACTACACGCTGTTATCTCATTATGAAAAGGAACATCACCTATCTTAGATAGAAATTCATAATTTGTTTCATTATCCATTCCAATATCGGTCTTATTTTGTTTTAAATAAAGAAAATCGTGTTTTTTTTCTAGTATTCCAGAAAAAGCTTCAAAATCACCAAAAATTAAATTTAATAGTGTGGTTTTACCACTTCCATTACCTCCCAAAACAGCAATTTTATCACCATCAGATATTTCCAATCGATCAATAGATAATACTTGCCTCCCTGAAATTTCAACACAAATACTTTTTAGTATAGTCATTCATCGTCCTCCTAGTAATTATTTATATTATCTTTCATTTGTTGTTAATTCTGCATTTTGTACAGAATATATTGCAATACCTCCCATTAACATTGTCATCAACACAACAATACCCACGTTAAAATAATTGGGAATGTGGAAACTAATATCTCTAAGTGCATTTAGTTGGTACGTCAAAGGATTTATATACGATACATATCGAATGAATATAGGCGCTCTATCAAAACTAAAAAATATAGGTGCTGTGAAAGAAATTGGCAAGAGTAAAGTATTTAAAATCAAATCTCTCACTTTGTAAGAACTTATTTTTAAAGATATAACAGTTCCAACAGAAAACCAAAAAATCATTATAATTATTGAAAAAAGCGCAATAACTAAGAATTGACTAGCAGTAAAATAATCTCCCATAAGAACAGAAATTAAATATACTACACTTATTTGTATTAAGAAGTTAAATAATGGAAATGACATTTTTCCAATAATATATGCTAACGGTGTAACTCCTTTGAAGTACTTAAACGCTAAAAGCCCCCATTTACGATCTAATATAATTCTATACACAGACTGCGCCATTTGACTGTACACTGTTAATCCAATAATCCCTATGAAAGAAAATTGCAAAAAGGAAATCTCCTTATTCGCATAAGAAATCATACCAAAAGTTGAAGATATCCCTGTTGAATAGAATAAAAAATATAACGTAGGTACAAGTAATTGGGTATAGATTAGGTGTTTATTGTTTATTAATGCGCGATATTCTATATAACTTACTCTAAGTATAGATTTTATAAAATTTACTTTTTGATATTTATAACTTAATCTTTTCATAATTTCCTATTCTCCTTATCCTTTCAATTGAATAATTTCTTTTAAGCTACGTTTTTTCTGTTCGATTGAACGGACTATAATATTATTATCAACAAGTATCTTCAGTATTAGATTAATAGATTCATCAGTATTTATTTCAACTGTTAACGGCTGCCACTCTAATACATTAAATAGTTCACTTATACTTTGTCTTAATTCGTTCGTTAAGCCTCCTTCATAAAAAACGCTATATTCATTCAAATTGTTGTATTGATCTAAAAAACTATTAAGTAATCCAAAAAAGACAACCTCTCCCTCCTCTATATATAATACTTTATTGCAATGTTTTTCTAACATGTCTAAGTCATGAGACGATACCAAGCATGTTTTTCCTGTTTTAGTTTGATTTTCTAATTGCTCTAAAAATTTTTCAGCAGTTATCACGTCTAAACTAGATGTAGGTTCATCTAAAATTAAGATTTGAGAATCTGACACAAGTTGCCTTGCTAGCTGAACCCGTTGCAATTGCCCACCTGACAAATTGGTTGGATCTTCCTTTTCTTTTCCTTCTAACCCAATATTATTCATTACATTTCTTGTTTGTTCTTTAGCATTTATCGTACCCTCAAACAAAGCTTCCATATAAACATTATCAAAGACATTTAAATACCAATCAATTGCTTGACTTTGAGGACTAAACGAAATATCTTTAGCAGACAACGCATCATCTATCCAAACCTCTCCCTCTATTTTTGGAAGAATTCCTAAAATAGAATTTATTAACGTACTTTTCCCCGCACCACTTTTACCTATAATCGCCAAAAAATCTCCGGTTTCTAATTCAAAAGAAATATTTTTAATACCCTCTCCATTTTCATAGTAATAAGACAAATTATCCACTTTTAATACTCTTTTCAATCTAAACACTCTCCTTAAATTATGCTTTTTCTCCTATCAAATTGTATAAGATTAACATTTCATAATTATTTGTTCCAGTATCTCTATCTTAGTTTCATATGACTTTTCAAAGAATTCTTCTTCATACATACCCAGTAAACTGCTTAAATCAACGTGTACATTTTCTAAAAACCTTGGATTTTCATCTACTTTTTTTATAAAATCTTCTTTAGTTTCTTCTCGCAAGTCTGAATAATGTTTTCTGTTGAAAAAGAAATAACAAATACAAATAAAAGAATATAGGTCTTTATCTTTTAAACTATATTTTGATTTAGAAAATCCTGGTGTACCCACTAAATTCATAACATTTGTATACTTTTCTTCATGTACAGAATATTCTCCATCAATAAAACGTGCAAACCTATTTTGATTAATCATTATATTATCAGGGGATAAATCATTAAGTAGATATCCTTCCAAATGTACTTGCTTTAAAGCCTTTAGAATATCCATCAATATGATTTTATTTATGTTCTGTATTTCTTTATTTAAAAATATATTAGTTAAAATTTCCCCCTCAATAAATTCTTCAACAATAAATAATGACTTATCTTTATAAAACACATCATATAGATCAGGAAAAAGTTTTAATTTCTTTAATTCTTTTAAAATGACATACTCATTATATACTTTGTCAAGTCCATCTTCTCCGTCCAAATTTATTTCTCCTAAAAAATTCCCTCTTTTAATGATGCACATACTATTTTTATCAATATCAATAGCTAAATAAACAGATGACTTCCCTCTAACTCGTAAACATTTTAATGGCATATATTTTTTCGCAACAGTTTCTAATCGTGGAATATAATAATCATCAATTGGTATCTCTATATTATCTGGTATAAATTTTTTTCTTAAGTCAACAAATTCAATATCATTATCATCTTTTTCTGTTTTTAATTCCCCATATCTATAATACACGACACTACTGCACATATATGGAAAATCCGATGGAATGGCTATAGAAGCGAATTTTTTAGTCTTTTTATAACAGATATCCAATAAAGATAATAAATCTTTTATATCTTTAGGATATATGGTACACATTTTCCCCATCTGTGAATAGCCATAATTCCCCATATTCAGAAAACCTAAATGAGTTATTGATTTAATAAATTTGAATTTTATATTTTTATCAATTAATATAGGGAAAATTATCTCTGCTATATCTATAACATTTTCTAGAGTAGCCGAAATGTGTATCTTAAATCCATAGTTAGGTAATTCATAACCAATTGAAGGTAAATAGTGGCTCCATATTCCTTCTTCATAAATCATTTCTGGTTTCATTTCTGTAACTTTCCCACTTAATAAATCAAATAACGAATCCTTCTCCATAAATTTCTTCCCCCTCATACATAGCTAAAGAATAAAGAATATGAATATATGCTACAATTATTTCTTTTGTATTTTCAATGTTTCTCTTTAATAAAAACTTGCCTAACTCTGATATTGAAAATCGATTCACTCTATCTTTACGATATGAAATGATACACCAACTATAAAACTCCCTCCAGAAAAGAGGACTGTCATCTACATCAGTACAAATTTTCTCTAGCATTACCACTAATTCCTTACTAATAGTTCGTTCCATTTGAGACACTCCCTTGATTAATAATTATTAAACAACTTCTTTTATAAATTGTGAATAAAATTTATTTATAATTCGAGGTAACATGCTATAATGACCTTCTCCATCAATTTTAATTAATTTAACATCTATATATCCTATCATTCTTAGTTTTTCTATAAAAACTTCAATTTGCTTAATTGGACAGTATACATCCTTTTCACCATGAATAAAAACCAATGGTGCCGAGCTTGAAATATTTTCTATCAAATCAATCGGGTTGTTTTTAGATATGGTTATGTCAAAGTATTTTGTTATCACTTGTCTTGCTACTGAAAATATATACTGGTATCTATAATCAGTAAAGCCATTTATAGATATAGCTTTACTAATGATATCAGAAAATTTTATTGCTGAAACAACAGCAAGATATCCCCCAAAACTTTCACCCATTATAAAAATTTGAGAATTTTCCATCCTAATTTTCAATAATATACTTTCAATATCTTTAACAGCTTCTTCTCCGTTATTATTAAATAATTTTTTATAAAATTTTGACCCATAGCTAATACTTCCTGAATAATCAACCATTATTACTCTAAAACCCTTATTTAACATCTGTTCCACAAAATCCAAATACTCGTTCCTAATATAGGTGTCTGGACCGCCGTGCAAATATACTAGCGTTTTAAAATTAAATTCATCAGGTTCAATTACTACTACAGGAACTTCTCTATTTCCCATCCTTTTCTTTTGAATGTTCCCTAATTGAAAATGAGAGTTTAAAATTTTTTCAGGGAATTGATTCGAACAAGAATATCTTTCTAAACACCCATTTAGATATAATTTATATAAAGTTCTAGGTTTTAAAAAGTTTGTAAATGAAAAAAGTACATACCCTTCCAACATATATGCCCTATCAATGTATCCACTACCTTTAAAACAAATTTTATCATTCACAGTAATTTTACATTCTAAATCTTTATTTACTACTTCCAAAGTATCTTTCTTCCAACTATCTAAAATAACACCTAGACCCACGTCTAATGTTTTTAAAATTATTCGCTCATATTCCACATAATATCTTTCAAATTTTTCCCTACCTAAAAATTCTACATCGTTTGATATTGTATTTAATGACATGATTTTCTCAGTCTGTCCATTTAAAAAATAGTACCTTTTTACTTCCAGAAGATCGACTGTCAATTGAACAACATAATCAAAATAAGTACTATCTCTACTTAGTATCGTCCTTATTTTATCTTTCAAGAATATATTGTACTTTTTTCTATCAGTTACCATGTCATACACTATCAACGTATGTTTAGTTTGAATCAAAAGTAATGTTTTTGATAGCCAACCTAAAAATACTATTTCCTCTACACTTAACTTTTTAAATTCTTCATCCTTTAAATTACATATTTTTAAGCATTCTCCAATGTCGGTGGCTTCTACGTAACAAATATGACTCCTATCTTCATTTACTGTTAATTGGTACACTTGAAAATTCATACAATCACCTCAATAATACAAAAACACAGAACAGACTAAAATAAACAAGTTGTTCTGTGTAATCGTATAACGTTAATTCTACTCTCGTATAGTTTTCATATAAAGTTCAAAATACTTAAGTCTATTTAAACAAATTATATTCTAATTTGCGTAAAGGTAAAATGTGTTTTAAATTCTAGTCGTCATAGGTCCACAAGTAGAACTATGAGCCCCTGAAAGAACACCAGCTGCTAACTCTCCAGAAACACCTAAACTTACTAATCCGTCAAAACTTCCAGATAGCAATACATCGTGTTCTTCTGAAGTTAAATTATACTTTTCTAAAACCATATTTGGATTTGAAATATATGCCGCAATTAAGTTTGGATTTCCTTGAAGATCTTTAACTAAATCATTAAATTTCATATTTTATACACCCTTTCATAAATTAATAAATAAACAGACCTCCATACCTAGAACACATATGAATCCTCTACTTACATTTAGTATAGCGCTTACATTTATTATGTCAGAAAAAATTTGATTTATAACTAAATTTTGTTAAACGTAAATGATAATGTCTCAAGAGAACACAAATCAAAATGTCCCACT
>NZ_JBNUPE010000008.1:0-88098 GCF_050409585.1 Facklamia sp. P9177 | reverse complement strand
ATAAGCATGCCCATTTAGAAGCACCTTGTGTAACATATGTTTGACAACTCTAGAGGTTTCTTACTATAGGTGTTGCATTTGATTTGACAATTCGTCATTTCAAAAAAATTACTAAAACAGATAAGTTCAAGTTGGAAGTCATCAAAGGGACAATCACCGCATACGCTACCACTGTACTCAAGGGACAGACCGTCACTAACCCCGCAGATGTGACTAAATATCTGAATTTATATTGTAAGGAAACTAAAAAAGAAAAGCCGGTCGCTTTATTCTTAGACTCGAAGAATAAAGTTCGAGGGGTGCAAGAGATTTTTATTGACAATGTCAATTCGACCATCCTTAGCCCCGCAGAAATTCTTCACGAGGTGCTTAAGTACCCAACCTCCCATCTTATCCTATCTTACAATTACCCCAGTGGCGACCCCGCCCCTTCGCAAACAGTTATACAAAGTACTAAACGCTTGAGTGAAGTTTGTCGACTCATGGGAGTAGAACTACTTGATCATTTAGTTGTTGGTGACGATCAATCTTGTTCAATTCGTTCGGACTACCCCGAATTATTTTAAGAGGTGGGAGCCAAGCGCCCTCTCTTAAAGCTAAGCGCGCTGAATGCAATTGCACCGTTAAGCACAGCAATTGCGTAAGAGTATAAGAGTTCAAGGTGTTTTTGCGGTATTTTTATTAAAATTCAACCTCTCGAGCACCAAAAAACAAACCTTTGAGGGTTTAAGTGAGGCGCTCATAAACCTTTATATTATGCAATCCCTTTGAAATAATGGGGCACAATTTCAAAGCTAAGAAACAGTGAGTGGGGCGAGACGGGACAGTTTTTACTTCATAAGTCCCACTCGAATTGATTCGATTAAAGCTGTTTTTTATAACGAATGTCAAATCATCTAACTACAAAATATAATACCTTAGCTTCGCTAAGCTCTCCGACTGTAGACAAAGCCTTGTAAATCACTAGCTTTTAGTGATTTACAAGGCTTTGTCATGTATAAAAAAAGAAAGTGGGTGATTTCTATGATGTCAGTCAATGCCGATAGTAAAACTTTTGAAGCACGTAATCAGATCGCTTTTCATGCCCTTGAAGATCTCCTTTAAAAAGGAAATCTGCTTTTTAAATATTCATTGCTATCGGCTTCTTCTAATTTTCCATCTATCATTTTAAAAAATCGGTCACATTTAGATATTAGCCGTGTGTCATGCGTCACCATAATTGTTGCTTATGCTATTTCCTTAGTCATTTTTGCTAAGAGATCCACTACCTCGAAAGCACGTTCACTATCTAAACTAGCCGTCGGTTCATCAGCTAAGCGGAATTGATCTTTAACTTTTAAAAAGGAATAAGATTCGAGGCTTGTAAAATTAAACCTATTTTATCAAAGCGGCGTTTAGTACGTTCTTTATCACTTAAAGCGGAAAAATCTTCTTCTTTTAAGTATACTTGACCTTTTGAAGGACTTTGGAGCCCTCCAATAATCGATAATAAAGTACTTTTACCAGAACCAGATGGGCCAATTATGGCCACAAATTCGCCTGGTTCAATCACAAAATTAGTCTGTTTCAAAGCTTGAATTGTTTTGTCACCATCTTTAAAACTTTTTTCAATATTTTTAATTTCTATGGCTTTCACGTTTATCTCCTAAGATATCGCTTAACTTGGATCAATGCGTACAATTTGTCTAACTGAAAGCAATCCACCTAAAACCGCAAAGACAATCATTAAGATCATTGTAATTCCAATTAATTCCCATGAAAAAGCAAAAGTTCCTTTTGCTGGTAAATAAAGGGCTGTTAAAAGAGTAAATATCAAACCGAGCGTGGCTCCTATAACCGTCATTAGTAAAGTTTGGTAGACGACTGAGCTACCGATAAAGAAGCTTGAAATACCCTGTGCCTTCATGACACCTATACAAGACTGCTATGATCATTGCTAATAACTGCCGCCTTATTAGAAAATGATTTTTGTGAATTAAAAAAAACACTTAGTCTCAAATTTGCCTTTAAGTAGTTAATAAAGACAATTTGGGCGATAAGTGTTTAGAATTATAATTTTTTATTTTTTCGATTTATTATTAATATCCGCTAAAATCATTGCAATGAAATCTTCAACCGAAACTGATTCTGAATTTTCTTGACCGTAACGACGAACATTCACATTACCAGATTCAACTTCTTTGTCCCCAATTACTAATTGGTAAGGAACTTTAGAAGTTTGAGCTGAACGAATCTTATAGCCAAGTTTTTCATTACGCAAGTCCATTTCAACGCGAACACCAACATTTCTCAAAGCATGATAGATTTCTTCTACTTTTTCACCATGGGCTGCGAGATTAACTGGTAAAAGAACAACTTGAACTGGAGCTAACCAAGTAGGGAAGGATCCCTTGTACTCTTCAATTAAGTAGGCAACGAATCGTTCCATAGTTGAAACTACACCACGGTGGATAACAACCGGACGATGGTCATTTTGACCATCCTCACCTACATAAGTTAGGTCAAAGCGTTCTGGAAGTAGGAAGTCTAATTGTACTGTGGACATGGTTTCTTCTAAGCCAATAGCTGTTTTGAATTGAACATCTAACTTAGGCCCATAGAAAGCTGCTTCCCCTTCCGCTTCAAAGTAATCCAATTCTAATTCATCCATAGCTTCTTTAAGCATAGCTTGGGCTTTTTCCCACATCTCATCATCATCAAAGTATTTCTTAGTATCCTCAGGATCACGGTATGATAAACGATAACGATAATCTGTAATGCCAAAGTCCTCATATACCTCAGAAATCAACTGTAACACACGCTTAAATTCCTCTTTAATTTGGTCAGGACGAACGAAAATATGCGCATCATTAAGTGTCATTTCACGAACACGCTGCAAGCCTGATAAAGCACCTGATTTTTCATAACGATGCATCATCCCTAATTCTGCAATTCGAATAGGTAGTTCACGATAGGAATGAATATCATCTTTATAAATCATCATATGGTGTGGACAGTTCATCGGTCTTAGAACAAGCATCTCACCGTCACCCATATCCATAGGCGGGAACATATCATCTTGATAATGATCCCAGTGTCCCGAGGTCTTATAAAGATCCGTCTTGGCCATGATTGGAGTGTAAACATGTTGATAACCCAATGAAATTTCCTTATCAGTAATATAGCGTTCGATGGTACGACGGATAGTTGCTCCATTAGGTAGCCAGAAAGGTAAACCTGATCCCGCTTCCGGACTAATCATGAATATGTTCAATTCTTTACCTAATTTACGGTGGTCGCGCTCCTTAGCCTCTTCACGTAATCTTAAGAATTCATCTAGATCTTCTTGTTTAAAGAATGCTGTTCCATAAACCCTTTGCATCATCTTATTATCAGAATTGCCACGCCAATAAGCTCCAGCGAGTGACAAGAGTTTAAAAGTCTTAATCTTACCAGTTGAAGGCACATGAATTCCACGACATAAATCAGTAAAATCTTCTTGCATATAGACGGTGATAATTTCGTCTTCAGGTAAATCATTGATTAACTCTTGCTTGTAAGGATCATCCTTAAAAATCTCTAAAGCCTCTTGACGCGATACTACTCGCCGTTCAATTGGATAATTGGCTGAAATAATTTTTTTCATTTCCTTTTCAATTTTTGGCAATTCTTCTTCGGTAATTGGATCTGGTTTGTCAGTATCATAATAGAATCCTGAATCAATGGCAGGTCCTACACCAAAGTGAATACCTGGATACAAACGAGTCATAGCATGAGCCATTAAGTGAGCGGTTGAGTGACGCATAATTTGTAAAGCTTCGTCACTTTTATTAGTGATAATCTCAATTGACCCATCCTTTTCAATTGGTCGATTATGGTCAATAATCTCTCCTTCAAATTTACCTGCTAAGGTTGCTTTAGCTAAAGAACGAGAGATAGATTCTGCTACTTGCATGGGTGTGATGCCTGATTGATATTCTCTTACAGCACCATCTGGTAATGTTAAATGAATTGTTGACATATAAGATTCCTCCTCCGTACTACTGAAACTTAAAACAAAACGTCCCATTGGCTATTACTAACCAATGGGACGTGTATTCGACGTGGTTCCACCCAAGTTCATTATCTTTTATAAGATAATCTCATAGAGTTAACGCCTCCGACGTCTCGACTTACCACTCATGCTTGGGTCGAGCATTCAAGAAGGGGTAAAGCTAATTATCATTAAGGTCTTCCAGCAAACGACCTCTCTCTTGAAATGAGGGAATTAAACTTCGTGACTTCTCATTAATTTCTTATCTTGAGTTAAATTCATTAAACCATCAATCTTAAAAAAATGCAAGAATTAGTTTCATAATTGCATTAATCTGCCAATGCCAGTCAAATTAGCTAAAATCCCTAAAAACATAGGAAATAATAAAACAGTTTGCTTTTCCACAAAGAAATACAACCCTGCCACCGTTATTTGAATAATCAGTGCAATAGCAAGGACTAGCAATATAAACCTTTGCTCTTTTTTAAAATCTGTTGATTTGAATCCATCTCTCATACATCGATTTCCTCTCTTTAATAAATTAACGGTTAGATAAGCGGCGATTTTCTCCCGTCAATTGCCATTCCTTAGTTAAAAATTTAATTCTTTCCATGATTCTTGCCGCTTTCGTCACGTCGGAAGCATTACGACTAGAAGCTAAATGAACTTCTAACTCTGCCATTGTGAAGTTGGAAGTGAAAAATGTTGGTAAGGATTCCTTCATCCGATGTTCGAGTATAACCCCTAATAAATCATCTCTTAACCAAGCTGAATTCGATTCCGCCCCAATATCATCAATAATTAGAACTGTTTTCTTCTTAATTTGCTCTAACATCATAAATAATTGATTGTCTTGCCCAATCACAGCCTTCATTTCCATCGTAAAGGTTGGGTAATGAATCATCGATACTTGATAACCCAAACTGGCTAGAGCATTGGCTAAGGCCCCTAATAAATAGGTCTTTCCAACACCAAACGGTCCAGCGATATACATACCTCTGGCTTGACGAATATTCACTTTAATCTCTTCAATAAAAGTTGTGACAGCTTCCATCAACACTAAACGTTGCGGACTGGTTAAGTCGTAATCTTCAAGCCTTGCTTTTTGAACATCTAGAGCCATCATCCGATTATCAATTAAAGCAGCTGTTTTTCTTTGGGCCTGTTGATGTAAATAACTTTGAGTGGGCACATAGGTAACATCTATATAGTTATAGTTGATAAAAAGTTCCGGTGTAAAACCAGGGTTTTGCCCTTCTTTACCTGCTGCCATGGCTTCTTTTTCCATCCGATACTCGTTGAGTTTGGATAGAGAATTCATGATCATTTCTAGTGAAATTTTGTCCTGATTAGCATTGATAAAATCCTTAATAGCAGGATAATTGAGAAGCACTTTTGTCATTTCTTGACTTGAAGCAGATTGGGGTGTTTGATTTTCAAAATCTTTCATCAGCTGTTTGATGGATTGCATCTTAATCTTCCCCCTTATTTAATAAGTTCTCTAGTCGTTTGCGAATTTCTTCTTCTTTTAATTGTGACGAAGGTTTTGCGCCTTTGTCTATAGAGTCATCATCTATCTCCTTTGACAATGCGTTCTTACCATTTGTCTCAACTGGTTTACTGCTAGCGTTTTCTTGAGAAGTGGCTTTTGGATTTTGTTGTTCCTTCAACCAACTAGGCACCAACTCTTGATATTTTTTTTTGTTAGTCCAATTGTTCTTTGATGATTGTGCTTTTTGCTTGTCTTTAATTTTACTTTGTTTCTCTTTAAAGAGTCTCTGCTTATGTAAGAACTCCAAGGCCTCTGCAGGATTGGATAGTCCCACTTGTTGCCACTCATTAGCCAATCGATTCGATCTTCCTTTTTCAAAATTGGCGTGCCCTTCCATAACGATTAAATAATAAACTAAAAAGTTCAAGACAGCTTGTGGCAGACGTGATTTCTCAATTAGTTCTTTTAAATAATAATGTTCAGAACTCGTCGCAAATCCGCCTGCTTCTTCTTTAATTTGATTTAAAAATTCACTTGGATTCATTTGCTGACAGATAAGTATAATTTCAATTTCTTGATCGGTAAAGCTTGGATAGTTCGTTCTTAAATCATTTTTCAAATTAGCAAGTTCTTCGTGACTTGCTTTGACTGACTGGTCGACTAATTGATCATAATATTCGCGTTTCTTAAAATACTGATATTTTGCTGCATAAGTTCTTAACAATTCAAGATCAATTTGTTGTGTGACTGGACTTTGAGCGAGTTTAACAACTTGCGCCATAGCTTCCTCATCCAGTTCATAAAACTGACTTAAGCTAGCTATTTGATTCAAGACAGCTTGGCTTATCAATTCTTTAGCAACTTGTTTACTGGCTAGTATCTGATAAAAGAAAGATAAATCAAATCTATCTTGAAAGTTGTCTTCATCAAGCTCAAAATTTGAGTATTGGTCTTGGAATTGTATGCCTTCGGTCGCTTCAAATAATTCACTACGACGAAAGTTTTCGCTTTTAGCATTGATAACCTCAGCGAAAGGTAAGGTGATTTCGCTTAATGCTGTCTGCCCTAGGTCTTCTTTTTTCCACAGACGAATCAAGCCATAATAAGACTCATCACCTATTTGATTAAAAAGAGCTAATGATAATTGGGGATGTTTAAAAAAATGTTCCACTGACAAAGGCATTTGCATTTCATAGAAAATAGTTTGCCGTGTATAGTCATCATGTGACTTTTCATCTCGATAAGTCCTTATAAGATTCACAGCTTCTAAATGAATGCGTGCTTGATTGAAATCCCCTATACCCATATTAAGAACAGGTAATAATCGAGAGTGCATCGTCCGATAGGTCCAATTAAGTTTTTCTCTCGGTTGGTGGGCCAAAGTTAAATATAAACTGACTGCATCGGCCCCAATAATCGGTTGATAAAGTTGAGTTAAACATTGAAGTTGCTGAAATGATAAAGGAAGGCCTAATTTGACTTGATAAGGTTGATAAGGATTAATCTGTAAGACCATGGTCCTCTTGCTCCGATGATTTTGATTGTAGCGTTAGGGCTTCAAGTTCTTTAATAAACATTTCACGTGATTGGAATTCACGGTATACCGAAGCAAAACGAATATAGGCCACTTCATCTAATTCCATTAATAAAGGCATTACAAATTCACCGATATCTTTACTAGCAATTTCTTGTTCACAAATTTCTCGAATTTTATTTTCAACGTGACCGACCACTTCTTCCATTTGCTCACGACTAATCGGTCGTTTTTCTGCCGCTCTAACAATACCACGCAAGAGTTTATCACGATTAAACTCTTCACGTGTTCCATCACGTTTAACTACTAATAAAGGTGTTCTCTCAATACGTTCATAAGTATTAAAACGAAAACCACAAGTCATACACTCTCTTCTACGTCGGATAGATGCACCATCTTCTGCGGGTCGGGAATCAATTACTTTGGATTGTTGCTGATGACACTTTGGACATTCCATCAAAGCTCCCCCTTTCTATATAAATATATTAAAGTAATTCCTAATTCTATTATAGCTTATTTAATAAGTCTTGTAATGCTTGATTAACTTGTTCAGCAACTGTCTCTTTGTCAAACTCAGTATCAATGACAAAATCAGCTTGCTCAATTTTTTCGATAGTGGGGATTTGACTAGAAATTTTTCTTTGAGCCATTTCTAGATCGATTTGATCTCTTTGAGTCAAGCGTTCTAATTGCTTATGATAAGGCGCATAGATCACCCACACCTGATCAAAGAAAGCTTGCCAACCCACTTCATATAACAAGGGCACTTCAACGAATACCAATGGTTCAGATAACGTTTTAATTTGACGTCTTAGCTCTTCAAGAATCAAAGGGTGTAAAATTTGATTAAGGGCTTCTAAAGCTTGAGAATCATTGAAGACTATTGCCGATAAAAGTGGACGGTTTAAATGACCTGAGCCCAATAGGATTTTTTCAGAAAATCTTTCAACCAGTCTATTTAATCCCTTACTACCAGGCTTAACTACTTTCCTTGCAATTAGATCCGTATCAATAACTGGATAGTTTAAATTTTTAATTATTTGAGCCACGGTTGATTTACCGGTTGCTATTCCTCCTGTTAATGCTATCAAAAACGTCATACTATACCTCCTGTTTAGTCGATCATGTTTGTTTTTACTAAGTAAAATATCTCTGACACCTTGGACAGTAATGTGTGCCTCGTTGAGCCAACTGAGTTTTTTCTACGGTAGTACCACAACGAAAACAAGGCTGTCCCTTGCGCCCATACACTTGCAATTGTTGTTGAAATTCTCCTGCTTGTCCTAAACTGTTGCGGTAAGTTCGAACGGATGAGCCTCCTGCCTTGACCGCTTCATCAATCACCTCAATGATTGATTGATGTAGATCTTGCATATTACTTAGTGGAACAGACCTGGCCAAACTAGCTGGATGGATTCCTGCTCTAAATAAGGATTCATCAACATAAATATTTCCTAAACCTGCCACTGTTTTTTGATCTAAGAGAACAGGTTTAATCATACGATTAATTTTGGATAGGTCTTTTTGAAAACTTGCTAAATCAAACTCATTTTCTGTGGGTTCTGGACCTAAGTCCTTGGCGAGAAAATAATTTTCTAGCTCATTTTTCGCTATTACTTCAATCCGACCAAACTTTCTAACGTCATGATAGTTCAATAAAGTTCTATCAGTGAACATAAATTCGACATGAGTGTGCTTATCTTTTTGATAGGATGTCAATTGATCTTGAGGAGTGTATTGATATTTACCTTCCATTCGCAAATGCGAAATCATAACCTTATCGCTAAGAATAAATATTAAATATTTTCCTCTTCGTTTGACTTCAATGATTTGTTGGTCGATTAACTGATTAGCAAACAATTTTACTTCTTCAGCATTTTCAGCCCCTACTATTCTAGGCCAATAAACATTTATTTTTTTTATGGTCTTTCCTTGAACCAACTGATTCAATCCAATCATGACAGCATTTACTTCTGGTAATTCTGGCATTTAACCCACTCCTAAACTGAAATCTATTTTTATTTTATCATGAAAGAAGAACTTTGTCGGTTATGTCGAATAGTAAAGATGATATCGTCTTATTTTAAAAACCACCTAGGATTAGGTGGTTCAAAAATTTATCTAGCTTCTAAAATAGCAACATCCCTACCTGAAAGATCACTTTCAATATAGCCTGAAGCAAGATATTTTTCAATTACTTGTTTTTCTTCTGATTGACCTTCTAAAATTGAGCGATTAAAAACAACATAATCAATAGTAAGGTCTACTTCTCGATTATTATGATAGAAAAGATCATAAAGTTCTGAATTTTTTGATAAAGGTGTCGTATATGAGGATACCGTCACAACTCTACTATTTTTTGGTATTTTAGCTAAGGTCTTTTGAATCGATTGATAAAATTCAGTGTCGTTTTGATAGGATTGATAATCATACTTTCTAGGGCCTATCATTGTTACAAAAAACGAAAGGCTTGCTAATATTGATAAGGTGATGAAAAAGCTAGATAATTGTTCAAATGAGAATTTTTTGGTTCGAAACAGATACACTTTTCTTCTTTGCCAATGTTCAATGGTTATGATAGACATAAAAAGAATAAGCGTGCTCGACCCAAAGTGATATTGTTTAAATAAGTCGACTTGATAAGGCCAGTCACTGACAAGATTGATGACCAAAAGGGGTAACAATAAAATATACGGGCGCCATGAAACTTGTAGCAAGGGTAAAAAGGCCTGGCTTGCAAAAATAATCAAGAGATACTTTAACTTTTCATAAGTAAAAATACTTGCTAATGTGAATGCGGGGTTTTTTATGGCATTAAAGACCGCATGGATTAAACCCTCTTGGTCTGTCAGCATAAAATTGGCAAAGCGACTAGTCATTGCCCCAGTGCCAAAGTGTCTTAACCAAGTAATAGCAAAGAAAAAATAAGCTATTGGTATAATAATCTGAAGCCCCAGTATTACTTTTTTTACCTTAGACGTTTGGGGCCAAAGATTTTGTAATAAAAAGAAAGCCCCGATACTTATTACATAAACAATCGCATCTTCTTTGACTGCTAATAATAATAGGGTTGCTACCGCCATCTTCCAGCTCGATTGACTGAGGTCGGCATAAATTAACCATAAAACTAATGGTGCTAAAAAACAATTTTCATGATAGTCATAGAATTGACCGCTAGTCAATGATGGCATCCATAAATAGAGCAAAAGAAAGACAATTCGATACTTCACACTCCACTTTAACTGATTAAGTATTAAATATAAAGGTATGACTCCTGACATTACAATGAGAACTTGAAGCGCTTGAATAGTCAAAGGACTCGGTAATAGCCAATAAACAGGCAGAATTAAATAATGAATAGGAGAGAGATGCACTGCAAAATGTGACAACTTTTCTCCTCTTTCTAAAGTTGTAATAGGCCCCATCCCATTCGCCATACTCTCAAACATCTGCGAAAAAATGCCCATATCATAAGTCGGTGAAGCATAGACTAAAACTCTAGCAATTACCCATAAGCCAACTGTTGATGCATACAATATAATGGACAGAAAGAATATTGCCCATAAACTCCCTAACCTCATTCTTAAATTTAATCGTTCCAGAAGACTTCCACGAGTTAAGAAGTAAGCTAAAATAGCACTTAAAATAAATAAGATTAATAATTTTTTATCCATTGATGAACTATTTGTTACAAATGTTTCTTCATTCAAAAAAACAGCCAGATAAATGAAGCGTATCGCTAAGATAAAAGCTCCTCCCAATACAATGAATTGTTTCTTAAGTCTATTGAAAAAGAGATAGCAATAGTAGGTCATTAAAAGAAAAAACACACCCAAGACGATTACTAAGGATGAGTTTTGCCATGTAAAGAATAGACAAAATATTACTAAGACAATAGTAAAAAATTCTCCTCTTAAATCTTCTCTTGAAAAATGAAAATCGCCCGCTAATAAAAGTGAAAAAACTAAAACAAGCATACTTAAAAAAGAAAATATGGACACTTGATTATCCAGAATGACCAAAACATTGAGTTCAGGACACATCATAATGTTTAAAATCGCCGTTATTAGATAAGCTGATAGAAAGTGAAAGCCAAGTGACCAAGAAATAATTAAAGATTTTTTCTGACTCATCTTGAAATTTACTCCTCTACTTTAATGTCATTCGTTGGATCTTTTGTAATTTTGAACCTTTCAACCTGCTGGTCAGTAGGAGACTTTTTGGCTGAGCGACCAATTTGTCGTTTATTTAACGACTCACCATTTAGATGAAACATTAAGAACTTGCCGTACTTTTGCTCTAGAAGAGCCCAAGCAATTAAACTTAAGGCAGACAAACTAGTAATGCCTGCTCCCAATAAAAGGCCTCTCGGCTGAAAGATCATTTCAAGTTGATGTTCGCCAGCTTCTACTTGAAAGGCCAAAAGAGAATCCCATATTTTTTCGTCTTCTACAAGTTCTCCATCAACCTTCACTTGCCATCCTTGGTCGTACGGAATAGAAGTAAACACCCAAGGGCTATCTTTAATTGTAATCGAACCTCTCACATAGTTGGAGCCCCACTCTTCTATTTGTATGGCCTCTGACTGCCGGTCTTCGATTATTTGGTTAACCTTATTTTGATCCATTTGGTAAATCTTCAGATCTGTCAAATTGAATTGTCGGTCAGCCTTAATAATGATCTCCAACTCTTGTTCTTGACCTTTGGCTTGATGGGCAATATTAAAGACTTGATTGGCTCCGAATTTAGAGCGATAATCGTAATTCTGTCCATTTAATAAAATGTCGACTTCTCCCTTATAGGTTGATAAACTGCGCGGAATATCGACAAAGTAGGAATCATCAGTAGTTGGCGTAAAAATCAACTTCATTGAACCATCCAGTGTATTATCTTCACGAGAAAAGATTTGACCTCCTGATTGTGTCGCTCCATGAATTAAGTTGGTTAAAGTCACCTCGGTCTCAACCAGTTTGAAAATTTCTGTATCATCTGATAGGAGAGCTTGAGCAATCGCATTTTGGTTAGCGATCGGTCGGTTTTCAATTAAATTCAATTGAGCCAACTGATTACTTACTCCAAAAGCAATCGGCAATGTTTTAGGAGTTTGGAAAATGGTAAATCGATCGGTTTCATCTACCTTATTCGCCTCATTAGTAATATCTAGGCGTGTCACATCCGTTGGAAAAATATAAGTCTGATCAATAACAGCTTGATCATCACTTGAAAAGGGTTCATTATTTACAAAATACTTCACTCCGAATAGAGCATCAGTTAAAGGAGTACCATAATAATAAATAGATGCATCAATCGCTGAATTCCCTAGTTCTTCGAACAAATCTCGTGTAGAGCCTTCTAAACTAGAGGTGAAGGTTGTCATTCCAGGATAACTAAAAGTCATCGGATCATTTTTAGACCGATAGAATGTTTTAGAGATACGGTAAAAATCGCTTTTGTCTGGACGAATTTTATCAATAGATTCGTCAATGACATCCAGTGCATTTTCAAATTTAAAAGCATTGTTATGATTTAGTCTTCCCTGGGAAAGATAGGCATTGGCACTTAACTCTCCAAAACTTAATAATAAAACTAGCAGCCATTTAAAGTGAGGCTGTTTTACTAAATAAAGAACCAACCACATTAGCCCAAAAATAAAGGCGGAAGCTTGTCTTTGTTCAGGAGTCAGGAAAGAATATTCCTTGACCATCACTACAGACTGAATTAAGAGGGCAATAGCTATTCCAATGAAAACTTCCTGGCTTTCAATCACTTTATCCTTGAGTCCTTGATAAGCTAATAAGATAAGGAAAAAGACTAGAATCCAAGAAAAACGATAGAAAAAGCCTGCTGGATTTTGTCCCATATGCCAAATCTTGCTAGTGAATTCATGGGTCATAGAAAAGAAGAAGATAGTTAAAACAGTAGCGCTCGCCCATTTATGACTAGTTTTAATTGTTTTCGATAGGAAATAACTGATTACCCCCACCATAGCTAAGGACCCAACATATATGTTGGGTAAGTTCGGTCCCGCAGACCATGACTCATTATCAAAAGCCCCTATCATTAACTTAGCAAAGATATCTAATGGATTTATTTGTAATTCCCAATCAAAAGATAGAGTCGATTCCAAAGCAGCTTTTGAAAAGAGTAAGTTATAAATGTTAGGCACTAATAATAGAGCTGACAGTCCAATTCCTATTAGAGAAAACATACCTAAGCGAACAACATTTTGTCCTAAAAATTTAAAATAATGGTCTTTATGTACTTGGTAATATTGAACAAACAAATAATAAAAACTATAGAATAAAATAAACAAGCAAATCATATAGCCCATATAATATTGAATGATCATAGTCGAAGCCAAAAGAAAAATGTAGGTGTAAGGCTTTTTACCATCCAGTACATTTTCTAGCGCTACAAGTAGCAGAGGCATTAGCCATAATGCATCCATAAAAATAGGTGTCATTTGATAAGACACAGCGAAACCATTCAAGGCATAGGTGGTAGCCAAAATCAAAGTCAAATAAGGTCTTTTTTGGCCACCATGGCGTTTAATAAGATAATATGCCATGGATAAGCCCATAGCCCCATACCGCAACCATACCGATAAGAATATAGCATAGGTTATCCATTTCATGGGTAAAATTAAATAAAATATATTGAAAGGACTCATTAAGTAATAAGCCCAAGCCCCAATCATATTTCCTCCAATTGATTTGGTAAAAGAATAAAACAAAGCGCCAAAATCACCTGAATAAAAAGAATTTCGCATAAATATATATAAATCAATAAATTGCTGATTAAAGTCAATAGCTAAGAAAGACTTTTCTCCAAAAGGAAAGAAATCATTAATAAACCACCCTACTAGCATTAAAGCCAAAGGAGCCAAGCCGCTCATTCCATAAATCCATGTTTTTTTCTTCATTCCTGGTCCCCCTTCTTAATATTGCTTTCTTCAATAATATAATGAGGCCTTCCCTTTACCTCATAGAATATTTTACCAATATATTCACCTAAAACCCCAATGGAGACTAATTGAACGCCTCCAAAAAATACAATTGTAAAAATAGTGGTGAAGTAACCTGATACTGCTTGACTCGGATCACTAAAGTAGTTAAAAAGTAACCATATAATATAGAGTCCGGCAATTGCAATACAAGTTAAACCTAAGCCAAAAATCATTCTTAAGGGATGATTAGAAAAGGATAGGATTCCATCTAAAGCGTAGTTTAAAGACTTTTTGAATGACCATTTTGTTTGTCCTGCTTGTCGTAATTCATTTTCATATTCAATGACCGTTTCCTTAAAACCTATCCAAGAAAATAATCCTTTAGAAAAACGATTATACTCTCTTAATGAGGTAATAGCATTAATGGCTGGCCGTGATAACAGACGAAAATCCGAAACACCATCCGTCAATTCGACATCCATCATGGTGTTGGCAACTTTATAAAAGATTTTTGCAAAAAAACTGGTTGTTTTTCGTTCGCCATCTCGACTTCGCTTGGCATTCACCACATCATAGCCTTCTTGATATTTAGCAATCATTTCTTTAATTAAATATGGCGGATTTTGTAAATCTCCATCCATAATAATAACTGCTTCGCCACTGGCATGATCAAAGCCCGCTAACATTCCAGCCTCCTTACCAAAATTGCGACTAAATGAAAGGTATTTAACTCGCTCATCTTGTTCAGCAATTTTTCGCATCAATTCTAAGGTGTGATCGGAGGAGCCATCATTCACATAAAGTAATTCAAATTCGAACTCAACCATTGTTTTCAATTCTTTACTTAAAACTTGGTGAGTCTTTTCGATCATTTCTTCTTCATTATAAAAGGGAATCAAAATTGTTATTTTCAATGTAGGTCTGCCTCCCCTTCAAAATAAATTTTACGTGTCACGAAATTAAAAATCATCACAACAATACCGATCAGCACCTTAGAAATCATTACATCCCACTTGAGCCAATCTACAAAGATTACCAAGCCGATTAGGGTGATTAGCAATCCGATAACACTTAAAATGAAAAAAGCCAGGAATTCTTTATGTCGTTCTCCTGCTTCAAACTTACTTTTAAAAACAAATTTCATAGACAGGTAATAGTTATAAAAGGTAGCTACTACAAAAGCAATGGTTGCGGCAATATGGTGATTAACACCAAATTGATAATTAAGCAAATAGAGGATCCCCATATCTAATAGGGTCGCTGTCCCTCCAACAAAAACAAAACGAGTGATTTGCTTCATTAATTTTATCATAATTTCCGTCCTTTTCTTTTATGTACACCAATTATTATATACTAAGAGGGGGGGACTTTCATCCTAGCTTAGAAGCTTCAAGCTATTTTAAAGATTTTGTCTTAATAAGGACACAAAAAAGACGATTGAATTTCTGATATGCCCCCTGTCAAGTAGACAGATAAAATATCATTCAAACAATCGTCTATTGTTGTCACATCTTAAAAGATACAGTTTTTAAAGATTTTAAGCTAAAAATGCTAAAAGATTTGAAATTAGTATTCCAATAAATGTTCCCGTACTTACACCTATTAAGGCCATTAATACAGCAATAGGCACTAAAGATTGAGAATAAGCCGCTGCTAAAACTGGTGCAGATGCTACTCCACCTATATTAGCTAATGAAGCCACCCCACATGTGAATAAATCCAACTTAAAAAGCTTAGCTATAATTAACATTAATATGCCGTGAACTAACAAAATAACAAAACCAGTTAAAATATAAGCTGGGGCTTGGGTTAATTCGGCAAAATTTGAAGTAGCTGCAATTAAACCAATTAATAAATATAACAAAACATTAGATAGCTGTGGGGCACCCGGAATCTTACCTAAAGGTGTCATAGCGCACGCTAAACCAATAAAAGTAACGATAATGATTGTCCAGCCTGTTTCAAAGTTACCAGGTAAGTAGCCAGCTATCGTTTGTGCTAGGGCAGTAAAACTAAAGGCTAAACCTAATAACAGTAGAATATGATGATGCTCAATGGCTGTGCTAATTTTATCAAATTTAATAGTTAAATTTTCATTCACTTTATCTATGACAGAGGTGTCAGCCTTGGTCCATTTATTAAACTTTTTAGCAAAAGGTACCATAGCTAACAAGAACATTATCCACATTGAATAATCAATCGAATCAATCAAAAGAGTGTATCCCATACTTTCACTATTAAGATTTAATGATTCCATAACAGCAGACATATTTTGGACGCCACCTACCCAACTACCTGCTAAGGCACCAAGCGTGAGCGGAGCATCCGGCGAAAGAATGCCTTTGAATAGAGTGAAAGCGATTACAAAACCTATTGTAATCGTGATTGTTGCTGAGAAAAATGATAGGATCATTTTCCAGCCTAACTTGGCAATATCTCTTAAATCAGCTCTTAGAAGCATTAGAAAGATCATAGCTGGAAGAATAGCATCCTTAATCGCTCCCCTTGCACCCAAGACTTCCTCCCCTTGCCAAAAACCAAAGGTTGAAAATAACATCGTTCCAAAATAAACTATTATCAGTGCTGGTACATAAGTAAAGAACTTCGAATCCTTATACTTGCTTTCAAGCCAAACCATTACACCTATGAAAAGTAACATGAAGGCGATAAAGTGAAATCCATTCGTAATCATAAAAAACCTCCTTTTATTTTACCACTGTTTGATAACGCTTTCAAAGTGGCTAGTTTTATTTTATATTAATTTTAAAAGTGCGTCAATGAAAAGTTTAAGTTTCTCAATATAACAAAAATTAGTAAACTTTTACATATGATAAATCAAAAACTCACAAGTTAAATTCTTAAGAATTTTCAAGTTCTAAGACATTTTGTTGTGAGTTTATTTCTATTTATTTAAGCTCTAACCAAGAATCTCCATAATGATAGTCTACTTTTAGTGGAACACTCAAATCAGCAGCCTCCTCCATCACTTGTGGAACTATTTTTTCTAAGATCGACATTTCTTCTTCTGGTCCTTCAAGGATCAATTCGTCATGTATCTGTAAAATCATGCGTGATTGAAGGTCTTCCTCTTTCAAGCGCTGATCTAAATTAACCATGGCAACTTTAATAATATCAGCCGCACTTCCTTGAATTGGCGAGTTCATAGCAGTTCGTTCTGCAAAGGAACGAACATTAAAATTGGTAGCGTGAATATCCGGTAAATAACGCCGGCGATTGAAGAGTGTTTTTACATAGCCTCTTTCTTTAGCTTCTTCCACAATCGTTTCCATAAATGTTTTGATGCCCGGAAACATTTCAAAGTAACGATCAATAAAAGCCTTGGCTTTTTTACGGGTAATGTTTAAATTTTGTGATAAACCATAATCAGAAATTCCATATACTATTCCAAAGTTAACTGCCTTGGCTTGGCGACGGTGGTCTGCATCTACTGCCTGATCATCTTCTAGGTTAAAGACTCTTCTAGCCGTAGCAGAGTGGATATCTTCATTATTTCTAAACGCTTCTTGCATGTGTTGATCTTGCGAAATATGAGCTAAAACGCGTAATTCAATTTGTGAATAATCCGCCCCAAATAACTTCCAGCCCTTCTTGCTTGGTACAAAAGCTTGACGCACTAGCCGTCCTTCTTCGATTCGGATTGGTATGTTTTGTAAGTTAGGATCAGTGGATGAAAGACGTCCTGTTTGAGTTAAAGTTTGGACAAAGCGTGTGTGAATCTTACCATCTTCTTTAATATAGGGTGGAAGCCCTGCTAAATAGGTCGACTGTAATTTTGCAATCTGTCGATAGGCTAAAATAGCTGGGACAATGGGATGCTTGTCTTTCAACTTTTCCAAAACATCAGCTGCTGTAGAATACCCGGTTTTTGTTTTCTTGATAATAGGCAAGCCTAAATCTTCAAAAAGAACAATACCCAATTGTTTAGGAGAATTCACATTGAAAGTTGAGCCAGCCATGTTATGAATTTCTTCTTCCATTTTTTGCATACGAATTAGAACTTGCTCATTTTTTTCATCTAGAGTTGAACGATCAACCTTTATGCCACCGATTTCAATCTTGGCTAAGGTTTGAGCCAAAGGTAACTCTATTTCATGATAGAGGTCTGTCATCTCTAGTTCTTCTAAACGATTTTCTAATGGTTGTTGAACTGCTTTTAGAGTTTGTAATTTATTGGCTAAATGTTGGTAAAACTGATCCTTATTTTCAGGTAAAGCTCTTTTTGCTCCCTTACCATAGATCGTTTCATCGTATTGCACTGTCACTGGCAGATTTAAAAGATTAGCCACATCCGCAAGTTCTTGGTTGTTTTTTGTATCAATTAAATAAGTGGCAATCAAAACATCCATCATTATGCCATTAATTTGTGTATCGTAACGGGAAGCTATGACCGCTTCACGTTTATAATCAAAAAAGATTTTTTGCTTGTCTTCGTTAGTTAACCACTCTTTAAAAACTTGACTGCTAAAAGCTAAGTCTTCAGGAAGGATGTACAATTGATTCTGTTTAAAGTCTAACCAAGCGACCGCTTTAATAGGGGCAAAGTGATAATTGTCCTGTAAGATTTCACTGTAATACACTGCTTGATCAGGTAAGATAGTGGGTTCAATCCGGTCTGCTGAATCGATTACTTGGATGGAAATTTCAGGTAAATCTTCTGCTGCTTGATTAATCGTACTCGACTCCCCTTGCTCAACTTGCAAGTCTTTCAAGAAGGATTGAAAGTCCATTTGACGATAGAACTCAGCTAAAGCTTGATAATCTGGTTGGTGCAAAAGAGTCTCCTCAATTGTCAATTCTATCGGTGCATCATGAAGAATACGAGCTAAATCTTTACTCATCCTTGCATTAGCTTCATCATTAATAATGTTTTCTTTCATTTTAGAAGCTTTTAACTCATCTAAGCGATCATACATGGCTTCTACTGAACCAAACTGATGAAGTAATTTAAGTGCTGTCTTCTCACCCACTCTAGTAATACCTGGGTAATTATCAGACGAATCCCCCATAAGACCTTTCATGTCAATAATTTGTAAAGGCTCAATCCCCCATTTTTCTTGGATTGATTGAGGGGTGTATGCTTCTAGGTCAGAAACACCTTTACGCGTAATATACACAGTTGTTTTATCACTGGCTAATTGAGTTAAATCTTTATCTCCAGATAGGACAATAACTTGATCTTCTTGGTTTGCTTGATAAGCAAGAGTTCCTATAATATCATCCGCTTCATAATTACTTAAAGAATAATGTTTAATCCCATAGGCTTCTAACAGCACACGAAAATATGGCATCTGCTCTTTGAATTCAGTAGGTGTCTTTTGGCGTCCACTTTTATAGTCTTGATATTTTTCTGTCCGAAAAGTGCCACCACTCTTATCAAATGCCACTAAAACATGGGTTGGCTTAAATTGACTCAAGACATTATCTAACATTCTCTTAAAAGTGAAAAGAGCATTAGTATGAAGACCTGATCGATTTTTAAAACGTTCAATATCAAGGATTGAAAAGAAAGAACGAAAGGCTAAACTCGATCCATCAATTAAAAGTATGGTACGTTTTGACATTATGTCACTCCTTTATTTATGCAAAAAGCCAACGAATTCGCTGGCTTTAAGAATCAAATTACATTATAAATTTTTTACATGAAGACTCGCATAGGCTGTTTCAAATTGACGAGCTAAATGGTCGATATCTCCCGCTCCCATGAATAAAAGGACTTCATCTTTGTAATCCATAAGCGGTGAAAGATGATCTTTCGAAATAATTTCAACTTTTTCATTAATCATTCTAGCTAAATCTTCAATTTTGACATCACCTGATTGTTCTCTAGCTGAAGTAAAAATATCAACTAAATGAACATGATCTGCAATTGATAAAGCTTCAGCAAATTCATTAAGCAAAGCTACGGTACGACTGAAAGTATGGGGTTGAAAGATTGCTACTACCCGTCGATTAGGATATTTTTGTTGAGCCGCATCAATTGTTGCTTTTATCTCACTTGGATGGTGGGCATAGTCATCAATAATAATTAAATCTTCAACTTGTCTTACTGAAAAACGACGCTTCACCCCCTGAAAGCTTGCCATTTGTTCAGCAATGTCTTTAGCCTTAAATCCTTCTAAATAGAGTAAGGTAATAACCGCTAAGGCATTTAAAATATTATGCTCGCCATAAGCAGGAAGGTGAAAGTGTCCAAATTTTTCTCCTTTAATATATACGTCAAAATCAGAGCCTTTTGGCGTACGTTGAATATTATCAGTATAAAACTCTTGGTTATCATTGAGGCCATAGCGATAGACAGGAACATTTGATTGCAATTTAGATAAAAATGGGTCATCCCCCCAAGCGATAATTCCTTTTTTTGCTTGGTGGCTAAAGTCATTAAAGGCTGAAAAGACATCTTCAATGGATTGATAATAGTCTGGATGGTCGAAATCAATATTGGTGATAATCGCATAATCAGGTTGATAGGCCATGAAATGACGGCGATATTCACAAGCCTCTAAGGCAAAGTAGGTAGATTCTTCATCGCCAAAACCCGTACCATCACCAATGAGATAAGAAAGAGGAGCTAGTTTTTTTAAAGTATGGGCCAGCAAACCAGTCGTAGAAGTCTTACCGTGTGAACCTGTGACAGCAATTGAAGTGTATTGTTTTAATAAGTCACCAATAAAGGTATGGTAGCGATAAATAGGTAGACCTAATTCTCTCGCTTTCACTAACTCAGGGTGTTCATCATTAAATGCATTGCCTGCTATAATCGTTTGCCTCGCTTGGATATTATCGGCTGAAAATTCTAGAATTTTGATGGATTGATTTTCTAATTCTTGTTGTGTAAAGAAATAAGTAGCTACATCACTACCTTGTACATGGTATCCTTCACCATGTAAAACCAAAGCAAGGGCAGACATACCAGAGCCTTTTATTCCCACAAAGTGATAAACAGTATTTTTATCTAACATTATTCATTATCCTCCTTAGTAAACAAGAGAAAGGATTGCTTGTCTTTCACTAAACGTTTGAGTATCTGACGGTCAACTTTTTTCATAGTCCAACACTCTTGATGCCCTTCTTGCATCCGTTGAACTGCTTTCAAGGAATGATCAATATTGGCTAAACGTTCTTCTATTACTTGATTGCCTTGTTTAGTTTTTTCTCTTTCGCTTGTAGACAATGAGTTATTATAATCCTTTTGCAATTTGTTTTCCATATTATTCCTACGATAATCTTTATTATGCAAGAAAGGAATATCATAAGCATAAGAAAACTTTGTCTCATTTGGCTCATTTTCAAACTGTTCATCTAAAGTTTTCTTGCTTTGCATGGCTTGACTAGCTTTTTCAAGTCGGTAATGCTTTGCTTCCCGTCCATAAGCTGTTTGATAAGAGGATGATAGTGGTTTGTCTGAAAAGCTTTCTAATATTCCTGAACCGGATTCAAACCACCGATCAGAAGGTCTATCTGACATTCTATTAGATTCTATCTTCTTTTGAACCTTTTTAAAAGCGGGCTCTTCTAAAGCGTGTTCAGAACTACGATGACTCCCCATACCAAGATGAAATTTTCTTTTCTTGTTTCCAGCTAAGTGATGACCTTTTTTGAAAGCTGGACCTTTATATTCAGAAGTCATAGCGATCTCCTTTGTGATTTTTCTCTAAATTAATAGCTTTGAATTACTTCTGCTAAACTTGTTCCTACTTCAAAATGATTCGGCAATACCCAGATGCCTGGATCATTTTGAATATCTTCTAAACCAAGCTCTCGGGTAGAACAAATCATACCTCTAGAAGGAACGCCTCGTAATTCACCAGGCCATATAATTGCGCCCGAAGGCATCACCGCACCTGATTTGGCCACTAAAACTTTTTGACCCTGCGCAATATTAGCTGCTCCACAAACAATTTGTAAGACTTCATCTTCGCTCACTCGTGTTTGAGTAATATTTAAATGGTCAGAATCTTCGTGAGCTTGACATTCTTCAACGAATCCAACCACAAATTTTTCTTCTCGATCGATTTCGACCTCTAAATCAAAGCCTGCCTCTTTAATGAGGTTTTTAACCAGCGTTTCTTGTTCTTTATTTAATTTAACAAGACCTTGACCCTCCACTTTAAAATGCTTAGATAAACGATGAATATTAATACCCATCACTTGATCATTTGTCCGATCTCTAATTATGGTAACATCCCCTTTGCGTTCGTAGCTAAGATGATCTTCATCCGTTATTCCATTAGTTAAAAGAAGCACATCGCCAATTCCTTCTTTATTATAAAATGCTAAACTTTTCATTTAATTGCTCCTTTTATGATTTAATAATCGTTTCATAAGTCGTGCGATCAAAATTACGTACTAAATGCAAGAGCATTGCTTTGGCTGCTTCATAATCTGAGATAGTAAATAAAGTTTGATGGCCGTGAATATAACGTGCTGGAACTCCAATCACTGCACTAGGAACACCCTTATTCATAGTATGAGCAGCTCCAGCATCAGTACCACCTTTAGAGAAGAAACATTGGTAGGGAATATTATGGGTGTTTGCAGTATCTTCAATATACTCGCGCAAGCCCTTGTGAGTAATCATACCAGGATCTTGGATTCTCAGTAAGAACCCTCCACCTAATTGCCCTTCACTTTGAGTCGCTTTTTCAATATCATTTGCTGGTGAACAGTCCACCGCTACAAAAAGATCCGGTTGGAATTCATGAACGCCCCCTCTAATACCTCTTAAACCAACTTCTTCTTGAACACTTGCTCCAATAATTAATTCATTATTGAGTTCTTCATTTTGAATTTCACGAAGCGTTTCTAATACAACTGTACATCCATAACGGTTATCCCATGCTTTAGACAGAATTGATTTACCGTTTGCTGTCTTAATAGTTTCCACTTGGGGTACAATTGGATCGCCTAATCTCACTCCAAATTCTTCTGCTTCTTCCTTAGAAGTAAATCCTGCATCAAAAAGAATAGAATCAGCCTTAAGCTGTGATTTAGCGCCTTTTTCTCTTAAGAGATGAGGAGGAACTGCTCCAGATACAACCGGATAATCGCCTTTTTTAGTTTGCAACGTAAAGCGTTGGGCTGAAATCACATAAGGGTTCCATCCACCAATTGGGACTACTCTGAAAAGGCCTCGATCGGTAATTTCACGAACCATAAAGCCCACTTCATCCATATGCGCTGCCACCATTAAACGAGGTGCTCCCTCTTTCTTACTATGTTTGATACCAAAGATATTTCCTAAACTAGACTGATGTATTTCATCAACAAGCGGAGACATTTCTTGATGCATGAAGTCTCTAACACGTTTTTCGTGACCTGAGATTCCTTGTAATTCAGTTAACTTTTTTATTAAGGCAAAAGTTTGATCGTTCATAAAATTTGTGGCTAAGCCACACCCTCCTCATCTTTATTTGACTTATTATTCTCCTTTTATTCTGTCACAAAAATACTTTAAAAGCAATTGGCGTACAAGTTTGAAAAGTATTCTTTAAATAAAATTTATGGTATGATCAAGATAAGTTTCAAAAGCGATAAGAAATTAGATTACTTATCACAAATAGGAGGAAAGATATGTCTCAAAACAAAAATTACAGCTTACTAGGAACAATTGTGTTGATATCTGGAATTGTTATTGGTGCTGCAGGTACGCTATTATATAAGGAAAATCGCCCCTTAAACGCTGGTAAGGTATTAGAAAGTATTCGTGAAGCCTTCGCGCTTGAAGGAGAAATCACAGGTTCTTGGATCGATTATGACCCTATTGAATATACTACCTACAATTCCCGTCCATTGGTATACACAGGAGGCATCTCACGTAAGGAAAATAACCAGATCGTTCACTACCACTTTGTTGCAGATATCTATACTGGAGAAATTTTAAATACCTTCGAAGCTTAACTTACATACATTTTCTAAGCACTTTAAGGTGCTTTTTCTTATGTTCAAATTTTACTAATCCATTTATACTTTTAAAATAATCTATATATTATTATTTATAATCAAAAATAAAAGCTGTTGACCTAAAAGATTAGCATGTTAGAATAAAGAGTATCACTTTAATGAAAGGAGCGAGGTTATGTACCATGATAGTGAAGAATGGCAAATAACCCCATTGAGCGGAAACACTGGTCAAGCTTATATGGGCGTCAGTAAAGACGAAAAAGTCTTTTTTAAACGTAACACCTCGCCCTTTATCGCTGCTTTAGCTGCTGAAGGTATTACCCCTAAACTAAAATGGACTCAAAGAACTTATACGGGAGACATATTAACTGCTCAAGAATGGGAGGAGGGTCAATTATTAAATAAACAGGATATGGCTAACCAAGAAGTCATTGGTTTGATCCGCTCTATCCACCAAAACGATTCTCTTTTGAATCTACTCAAACGCGCAAAAGCTCAGGAATCGTCTCCTCTAGATTTAATAAAGGATTATTATCAAGGTCTACCCCATTCATTAAAGTTTCACAGCTATTTCAATCATATTATCCAGCAGATGGAGCACATGATTGATCGAGATTTTTTAGAGATAGACTACTGCATCTGTCACGGAGATCTTAATCATAATAACTTTTTGTTAACAAATGACCAACATTTATACTTAGTCGATTGGGATAATGTTAAAATTGCTGATCCACTATTTGATATCTGCTATCTACTTTGTCATTATTTTTCACCTACAGAATGGATGCAATGGTTTAATCTCTATGAATTTCCTATTACTGACTCCTTTCAAAAACGGGTAAAATGGTACAGTCTCCTAGCTTGCCTTAATCTGATTAAAGAATATTATGCAGAAGATCGTCATTATCAAGTCAATGAAACTGTTGTTTTGCTAAAAAACATCTATGAAAATTAAAAAGGAGAGACTATGAGATTACGTCATAAACCATGGGCCGCTGATAAATTAAAGGCCTATCCAAAATATGTTACTCAAAATCCCCAAGACTTTAAGGGGGAATGGCAAAAGCGTTTTGCTAAAAATCAACCCATTCATATTGAAGTTGGATCAGGTAAAGGACAATTTATAGTTGAAATGGCTAAAGCCCATCCTAACATCAACTATATTGCCATCGAATTACAAACTTCAGTAGCTGTTTCTATTCTGGATTTACAACTAAATACCCAACTAGAAAATTTACAAATTATTAATGCCCACGGTGGCGATTTGAACCATTTCTTTAGTGATGGAGAAGTCAACCGTGTATATCTTAACTTTTCTGATCCTTGGCCCAAGGCTCGTCATACTAAACGACGTTTAACTTCCCCTAAATTTTTAAGCCAATACCAAACAATTTTAAAACTTGATGGGGATATTCATTTCAAGACAGATAATATGAGTCTCTTTCAGTATTCTTTAGCTTCTATGAGTCAATATGGTTTCGTTTTTCGTCAAGTATGGTTAGATCTTCATCATAGCGATTTTCAAGGAAACATACAAACTGAATACGAGGAAAAATTCTCAGCCAAAGGTCACCCAATCTATCGCTTAGAGGCCTATTTCCCACAAAAAAATAATAGCTTGCTAAACACACAACCCCCTCAATAGGTATTCGTCTATTGAGGGGGGTATTTATTTAAAACTTTTCTGATTATGAACGGTGTTCTTTCAAGATTGACTCAAACTCATCGAGCCTTTCTTCAAAAACATCAAGCGTCGCTAAAATATAATTTGCTTGAGTCATATCTAAGCCAGCGTCTTTCATAGTATCTACAGCATATTTAGAAGACCCTGACTTTAAGAAACCTTTGTAATTCTCTAAAGCTTCTTTATCTCCTTGATAGATTTTAGCTGCAAAGTAAGTTGCTGCCGAGAATCCTGTGGCATATTGAAAAACATAATAATTATAGTAGAAGTGAGGAATACGTGACCACTCTAGCACAATCTCAGAATCCGAATTAACTGCCTCCCCGTAGTATTTAGCATTTAACTCACGATAATTTTCTGAAAGAAACTCCTGTGTTAAAGGTGTGCCTTCAGCATCTGCAGTATGCATAAAGTGTTCAAATTCAGCAAACTGTGTTTGTCGGAAGACGGTACCTTTAGCTCCGTCTAAGAAATGATTTAAGATGAATAGACGAATTTCGGGATCTTCATATTTGTCTAATAAGTAATAAGTTAATAAGTTTTCATTAGTAGTCGACGCAATTTCTGCTAAGAAAATAGAATAACCAGAATAGATATGCTCTTGGTTATTGCGACTTAAGTATGAGTGTGCAGAATGCCCTAGCTCATGAATTAAGGTATAAAGGTGATTAATTGAGTCTTGCCAGTTCATTAAAATATATGGCTTAGAATCATAGGTTCCTGAAGAATAAGCTCCTGATCGTTTACCGATATTTTCATAAAGGTCAATCCAACGGTCAGCAAAAGCTTCCTTCATTATTGCCACATAGTCTTCACCCATTGGTTTTACAGCTTCCAAAATAATCGACTGCGCCTCTTCATAAGTCACTTTAATTGGAGCTTCACCTAATAAAGGTGTATACATATCGTACATTTCTAAATCTTCAACACCTAGTAAGTCTTTACGAAGTGCTACATAACGATGTAAAAGATTTAAACGTGAATGAACAGCCTCTAACAATGTATCATACACTGACTCTGGCACATTGTTTTGGAAAAGAGCAGCTTGTCGAGCAGAGTCAAAGTGACGTACTTTTGCTTGATAATTATGAGCTTTCATTTGACTAGAAATTAAGCTAGCATATGTATTTTTAAATTGGTCGAAAATACTATAATATTTTTGGAAAGTTTCTTTTCTAACGCGACGGTCAGAAGATTCAAGCATCTTTCCATAAACCGAGTGCGTTAACTCTACTTCATGGCCTTCTTCATCCTTGATAGTAGGAAACCTCAAATCGGCATCAGTCAATAAGCCAAATGTTTTGCTTGGTGTGGCAAAAATTTCACCCGCTTTAGCCAACAAAAGCTCTTCTGCATGGCTTAAAGTGTGTGGGCGAAAACGTACTGCATTATCTAGAAACTGACGGTATTTTTTTAATGACTCATTGGTCTTAATAAATTCCTGTAGTTTCTCCTCATCAATCGCTAAAAGCTCAGGATCAAAGAAAGCTGTAGCTCCATCAAATTCAGTAATTAATTGCAATGTACGCGCTTGTAAGCTTTGTGAAGCAGAAACGGTTTGATCTTGATCACTGATTAAGTGACTATAAACATATAAGTTTTCAACGATTCTCTCAGTTTCTTTCATCGTTTCAATCGCTTTAACAAGCTGATCTGCACTTCGACCTAGCGTGCCCTCTAAGTCCTTCAAATCACCAATCATTTGTTGAGCCTTTGCAAAATCCGATTCAAAAGCTTCTTGGTCTTTATACATGGATGACAAATCCCAGGTATATTTTTCTTCTATCTCAGAACGCTTACGTGCTTTATGTGTAGACATAACATTACTCCCTTTTCTTATGATAATCTTAGTTTATCATAATTAGATCCTAAATGGGAACGGTATCATTAATTAATTAGATGATTTAAAAAAATTTTTTCTGACTCTCTAACAAATCGTTTTTACTCCATTAATCTTTTTAGAACATAATAAAGAATATATAAAGTTTCTTCTAATATAGTTTTAGATTGGCCCATTAAAGGAAAGTGAAACATACTAAAGTGGTTGTTATCTAAATGTTCATTCATCCTCGAGGAAAAGGAAGAAAAGTTTAACCCCTCTCCTTCAGGGTTGATTTTCAAATTTCTATTCAGCCATAACATTGATTCAAAGGCCCAAATCCAAATCAGCCAGCCAGGCTCTTTCATCGCTTGCACCTGCCAATTATTAAAAACCCATCTGGGTATTTCTTCCAAGTTAATTTGATAGTTGTAGAGCTGGTTTAAGAAAACACGATAAGAAAGATTGGATTTTATTGATTGAATAATAAAAGAATAGTCAATTAGAGAAATACTCCTAGACTCGCTTCTTTTCAAATAAATATTTTTTACATCGCTCTTTGCTTTTAAGCTTCCATTAAGTGCCAATAGCCAATTTTCTTTATAAGAATAGCTTGTAAGCTTAATATCTAAATTATTTAAACTATAAACTAAAGGTATATGGTGATAACATTTTAATTCGTACTGATTTAAATCTAAAGTCCAAACGTGATAACCAAGTTTCTTTGAATATGCGATACAACGTCGAACCCATGTACTTAAGCCCCGTTGTTTAAAATAATAATCATCAATTAACCATTGAACTTGAAAACCGAGTGCTTGATAATTTTTTTGTCTTTTATCCATATCAATTGATGAAATGACTGATTTTTGATACTCAACTATCCAAGCGCAGGAGCTATCTTCGACCATAAGATCAGCAATCTGATTTATTTTTTCAAAAATAACCTCTTGCGCACATTCATAGCCAAAGTTTCGGAAATTATCTCGTAATAAATTTTTGGCCTGCTTATGTTCTTTACTTTCTCCTCTGTGAGTCTCTTTTAAACCAAATTTTAAATAAGTACCCTCATTTTTAATATCTAATGAACAAGCTTTTAAATGTCGGAAGTAAGAACGCCCTTTTTCTTTATTAATTAAAACTACTTTAGTTAAGCAGTACGGACAAACATAAATCTGATCCTTTTTTGCTTCTTTTGCATAGATTAACTCACCAAATTGATTTATTGCCGCGTACATTAATAACCCCCCTTTAATCTGAAATACAGATCTAAAGGGGGTTAGGTGTTTAATTGATTTAAAATTGATTTCCAAAGAAGAAGAGTGCATCTTCTTTTCTTAATAACTCACCGTGTTCTGCTAGAACAGATGCAGTGACCATTGATATTTCTCCAAACTCGAAGAGAGTCAATAACTTAGTTGCAAGTTTATCTTTACTTACTGTTCGTTCTAAATCATAGAGAATCAAGAAATAATGCGAATTCATATAATATAGATCTGAAACTAGCAATTCGCTTGGTATTTCACGAGCTAGTCTTAAAAAATTATCCAATGAACTAAAACGAATGACTCCTTCAATAGGTTGCTCTTGTGATAAGTCTTCATCTTTTGACTCAGACTTAGGATTAAATAAATTCATCATCGACTCAATCGCCGTCTTCTTAGTTTTCTTATTAGTAGAGGAGCTTACTTGTTGATTCGATTCAGCGGTTGAATCGGTCATATTTTCACTAGAGGATTCCTTCAGGGACATTTCTTTGCGTTCTTTAAGACGCTTCGTTAGTTCATCTTCCCAAACCTCATCAAGTTCCTCAACATTGGCACGGCTAATATACAATTCTAAGCCTTCGCTGTTAGGAATCACTTGGAATGTCACAGCTTCTGAATCGTGAAAATGATGGTCAATATCCACTTCTTCTAAAATTGAGTAAAAGAATTTTTCAATCCGTGATTGGTCCCCTATTAGGTCTAAAAAGTCGATACCCCGTTCTTCTAGATCCTCAGATCCAATTAGAACTTTAATTAGGTTATCATTTATATGCTCCATTTCCATAGCAATTCACCTCCACCTTCTTATCCATTATACTACTTACAAACAGACATACCAAGCATTATGTCATGTTCCGTAATTTTAGCAAAAATACATTGTCTATGCAAGCTTATCCAATGCAATTCTATTTATTCAAAAAAAGAGCCCGAAGGCTCAAATTTTTGTTTATTCATTTACCAAAGCACGAGCGTGACGCAATGCGCGAGCTCTTACTTCTCGAGGCAAGAAACGTCTGATTTCATCCTCGTTGTAACCAATCTGAATGCGTTTATCATCTAAAATAATTGGTCGACGCAACAAACCTGGTTGATTTTGAACTAACTCAAAAAAATCATTTAAAGGTAATTCGCTGATTTCTACATCTAATTCTGAATAGGCTTTTGACCGAGTTGAAACGATATCCTCTGTCCCTTCCTCTGTCATACGCAAAATACCTTTTATTTCGTTTATCGTTAAAGGTTCAGTGAAAATATTGCGCTCTTCGAATGCAATATTATTTTCTTCTAGCCATGAACGGGCTTTTCTACATGACGTGCAACTTGGAGTTACATATAATGTTACCATTAAAAGATCATCCTCTCTTGTGAACATTCTTCTCTCTTAAAGACACGTACATATTCAATTATTGAACTTAAGATTTTATCATTTAACAATCAAATCTATTCGATACAATAAGTGAGTTTCACAAAGTATTTAGTACTACATATAGAATTATAGCAACAAAAATGCTTTAAAGCAAACTATAATCAATGATTAGTGTGTGACATTTATTAGAATTGCTGATGAAAAACTGCCAGTTTGTGAAAACACTCACTCTTTTTTCATAAAAGCTAGCATTTAATTTTAGATAGGTTATAATTATTAATGTAAATATAAGCCATTAGAAAGAGGAAGATCATGAAAGAGACCATTTTTTCCGGTGTACAACCATCCTCCATACCTACTCTTGGAAACTATATTGGAGCCATGAAATCATTTGTTGATTTACAAGATAAATATCAAGCAACCTATTGTATTGTGAATCAACATGCCATCACAGTCCCACAGGACCCTGAAATATTGGTAAGACAAACTAAGCAACTAGCTGCCCTTTATTTAGCGATTGGTATCGATCCGAACAAATCCACAGTATTCGTACAATCAGAAGTACCTGCTCACTCTCAAATTGCTTGGCTCATTACCTGTCAGATTGGCGTAGGTGAGCTAGAACGAATGACACAATATAAAGACAAGTCTGCTAAACAAGAATCAGTTGGTGCTGGCTTACTTTGTTACCCGGCATTAATGGTTGGTGATATAGTTCTTTATGATGCCAAATATGTTCCAGTAGGTGATGACCAGCGTCAGCATATTGAATTAACAAGAAATTTTGTAGACCGTTTTAACAACCGCTACGGAGAAGACATATTAGTTAAACCAGAACCTATTTATCCAAATGCTGGTAAGCGAGTTATGAGTCTGCAAGACCCAAGTCGAAAAATGTCCAAATCAGATGAAAATGAAAAAAGTAAAATCTCAATGTTGGATGAACCGCGTCAAATCATTAAGAAAATTAAATCAGCTGTTACTGATTCAATTGGAGTCGTTAATTATGACACGGCTAACCAAGCTGGTTTATCCAACTTAATTGAAATTTACGCAAGCTTAAGTGAACAGCCAATTAAAAAGATCGTTAATCAATATCATGACTTAGGTTATGGTCGCTTTAAATCAGACTTAGCTGATTTAGTCGTATCTGTCTTAGAGCCTATTCAAAAGCGTTATAATCATCTAATCGCAGGCGATGAACTTTATGATATTCTTTCTATAGGTGCAACTAAAGCTAATGAAACAGCTTCTCAGACATTGGCTCGTATGGAGAAAGTAATGGGTATACGATATAGATAGTACATAGCAAAAAAACTGCCAACTTATTCAACAAGTTAGCAGTTTTCTTTAATTGTTTTGTGCTTCTTTCTCATAACACTCTTGACAAAACCCATAAAAGGATACTTCCATCGCTCTTACCTTAAATTTATCTAACTCTTTTATTTCGGTGTATATATCATTAAATTGATTTAAAAAAACATCTTCAATTTTTCCACAAGCTTCGCAAATTGTATGTCCGTGGGGGTGCACATTAATGTCATAGTGTTTTGTTTTTTCATCAATGTTTAACTCTTGTAAAATGCCTGCATTCACAAAAGCACGAACATTATTATAAACTGTTGCTAAACTCATTTGTGGATAGTCTTGTTGAACTTGCTGGTAAATCTCTTCAACACTTGGATGCTTGACTTTTGTCAAGATTGTTTTTAAGATGGCTCGTCTTTGAGGAGTTATACGAACTTTACCCTTCTTCATTTTTTCTAAAAGTTGATTAATATCGGATTCAATAGCCTTTTCTGTTTGCATGGACAAACCACCTTCTAATATGTTTATATAGAAATGAATGATAATAAATTGAAGCTGTTACAATTTAACATTTTAAATTATATCCATCAAAAAATCAACTGACCGAGATCAGTTGATTTTGATTTTTTTATTCTACTTCAGCAGATTCTGATTCATGTTTCTCAAAAGTATATTTTAGAACTGGCTTACGAGAAGCTCCTGCTTCATCCAAACGTCTTACGGGTGTATTATGTGGAGCTGTTTGAACAATTTCAGGATTATTAATAGCCTCTTGATTAATCTTAATTAAGATATCTGCTACATAATCTAAGTCTTGCTTAGATTATGTTTCAGTCGGCTCAACCATTAAACATTCATTAACATGCAATGGGAAGTAAGTTGTTGGAGCATGAATACCAAAGTCTAAAAGTCGCTTACCAACATCTTTAGCTGTTACTCCATAATCTTTCTTGTGACGACTTAAGTCCAATACAAAGTCGTTTTTGTTGAAGTTAGGGAATGGTGCATCAAAGTATTCATTAACACGTACTCGTAAATAGTTAGCATTAAGAACAGCATCTTCAGAAGCACGACGTAATCCTTCAGCTCCCATTGAGCGAATGTATGTATAAGCACGAACGTTTACACCAAAGTTTCCAAAGTTTCCTTTGATACGACCATAAGATTTCTCAGGTGTTTCAAGCTCATATTTGTCGCCATTTTTTACCACATTGGGTCCAGGAATAAATGGTGCTAATTTATCCACAACGCCAATTGGTCCTGATCCTGGTCCTCCACCACCATGAGGTCCAGTAAAGGTCTTATGTAAGTTCAAGTGACAAGCGTCAAAGCCCATTGCACCTGGAGAAGTTAATCCCATAATAGCATTTAAGTTTGCACCATCATAATAAGCAAGTCCACCCGCTTCGTGAACAATATCTACAATTTCCTTAGCATCTTTTTCAAACAAACCAGCTGTTGATGGGTTTGTAATCATAATACCGGCAATATTTGGCCCTACAGCAGCACGCACTGCCTCGACATCAATAATCCCTTCTGGAGTGGAAGGAAGCTCAACCGTTTCGAAACCAGCTACCATAGCTGTGGCTGGGTTTGTTCCGTGAGCAGAGTCAGGAATTAGTATTACTCGACGTTGCTCCAATTCTCCAATGGATTCAAAATAAGCTTTAAAAGCTAATATTGCTGCTAACTCACCTTGAGCACCTGCAGCTGGTTGTAAAGTTAATGCTGGAAATTGAGTGATTTCCTTCAAATATTCTTGTAATTCATACATTAATTGTAGTGCACCTTGAATAGTGTCTGGATCTTGTAAAGGATGAATATTCGCAAAGCCATCCATAGCAGCTACATCTTCGTTAATCTTTGGATTATACTTCATTGTACATGATCCTAATGGATAAGGACCTGATTCAACACCAAAGTTACGGTTTGAAAGTGCTGTATAGTGACGTACAATTTGTAGTTCAGAAGCTTCTGGTAAACGCGCAGGTTCTTGACGTGCATATTCTCCTAATTCTGATAATAAGTCATACTCTTCTACTTCAGAAACTGGCAAATCATAAGCTGTGTGCCCTTCTTGCGAAATTTCAAAAATCAATTTATCATAATCTTGTAAGATCATTATTTTGCCACCTCCACTAAAGCAGTTACAAATTTATCCATTTCTTCTTTGGTACGCTTTTCAGTTACACAAAGTAGATAGGCATTATCAACACCAATTGCTTTTGAAGCATCAAAGCCACCAACAAATCCTTTTTCAAATAATTCTTTATTGACTTGACGTACATCTTTATTTAGTTTGATAACAAACTCGTTGAAAAACGGTCTAGTGTTAAGAACTTCAAAACCTGCTGCTTTTAGTTCTTTCGCAAGATAATGTGTATTATTGATATTAGCCTGTGCTAATTCTTGAATACCAACCTTACCGTATGCTGACATAGCAATAGATGATGCTAAAGCGAATAAAGCTTGGTTTGAAGAGTAGTTAGAGGTTGCCTTTTCACGACGGATATGTTGCTCGCGTGTAGAAAGGGTCATAACGAATCCACGTCTACCTTCTTCATCTACTGTTTCCCCGACAATACGCGAAGGAATCTTACGCATTAACTTGTCATTAACGGCAAAGTAACCACAGTGAGGGCCACCTAAAGACATTGGTATACCGAAAGGCTGAACATCTCCAACAGTAATATCTGCTCCAAAAGCACCTGGTTTTTCTAGTTTTCCAAGAGCTAATGGATTAGCAGAAACAATTAACAATGTTTTTGTTCCTTCTAAAGCTGACTTAATTGCTTTTAAATCCTCAACCGATCCAAAGAAGTTTGGATATTGAACAATAACTGCCGCTACTTCAGCATCTAATTTAGCTTTTAAATCTTCAAGACTTGTGACTTCATTTTCAAGTGCTATTTCTTCAACAGCGTAATCTTTACCGAAACCGTAAGTTTTTACAGTTTCAATTGCTTGTGGGTTTAACCCTTTAGAAACTAATACTTTTTTAGACTTCTTAACATGGTTAAACGCAAGGTTTGCTGCTTCGGAAACTGCGTTATATCCATCATACATACCACAGTTTGCCAAATCCATACCTGTCAGTTCAGCAATCATTGTTTGCCATTCAAATAATGCTTGCAATTCTCCTTGAGATACTTCTGGTTGGTAGGGAACATAAGCAGTTAAGAACTCTTGACGCATAATAATATGATTAACAATCGAAGGTACATGGTGGTCATACGTTCCAGCACCTAAGAAAAAAGGCATTTGACTGGACGAAGTGTTTAGAGCCGACATTCTAGTCAGTTCTTTAACAATTTCCAATTCAGAAAGTGGTTCAGGTAAGTTCATTTTGCCTGTACGGCGTACATTTTCTGGCAAGTCAGAGAAGATATCCATAATATCTTTAACGCCAATTGTTTCTAGCATTGCTTGGCGGTCTTGGTCTGTGTTAGGTAAATATCTAAATTTTGCCATGATCTGCTCCTTAGTCTATTTTTTTCTTTAATTCGTACTTTTTAAATTAATAGCAATTTTGACTTAAATATTAGAGTGACATAGAGTCACTCTAATAAACAAACCTTTAAAATTTATGATTATTCAGCTGGCTCTTCAGTTAAGAATTCTGATGTATCGATGTCTTCTTCAGTTTCAATTTCGAAGAACCATCCTTTACCTTGAGCATCTTCGTTAACTGATTCTGGTGCATCTTCTAACTCTTCGTTCACCGCAACTACTTTACCTGCAAAAGGTGCGTATACTTCAGATACAGATTTAACAGATTCTACTGTTGCGATTTCTTCTTCAGCATCAAATTCATCGTCGACTTCTGGTAATTCAACGTGAACGATATCTCCTAATTGCTCTGCAGCAAAAGCAGTGATACCTACACGTGCTTTGTTAGGTGCTAAAATTTCAATAAATTCGTGTTCTTCTGTAAAAAATACTTGTGACATTATAAATGACCCCTTTTCTTAAAATTGTTTATGTGCTCATTTTATCAAACATTTAACAAAAATGAAACCACTTTAGTTTAAATTTACTTACTAGCAGCTAACCAGTCTTTCTTAGTTAATTCTGCTTCAATTTCTTTACCGCGGATATCGATAATTACTTTATCACCAACTTTATAATCAGTGGCAACACGCATGAAACCTAGAGGGTATCCTAATGTAGGTGATTTCGTTCCTGATGTTACTACCCCAATCACTTCACCCTCTTGATTTTTAACTTCCATACCATGACGAGCGATTTGTTTGCCGTCAATCTTAAATCCTCGAGACGCTTCTTTCTTATCGCCGGCGCGATAAGCAGCAATTGCTTCTTTTCCGATGTAATCTGCTTCTTTAGCTTTTGGTGCTGCAAATGCAATACCACCTGCGATTGGGTTGACGCTCTCATCGAAGTCATTGCCATACAGTGGTAAACCAGCTTCAAGGCGTAAAGTATCACGTGCTCCTAGCGCACATTCTTTAACACCTAAATCTTGACCTTCTTCAACTAATTTCTTCCAAATCTCAAGCATATGTTCAGCTGGAATATATAGTTCGAAACCTTCTTCACCGGTATAACCAGTACGTGAGATTTGAACACGATCAAAACCAGCTACTACTTGATCTTGCTTATAAGAATAATATTCAATCTCTTTCAAGTTAGTATCTGTAATGCGAGCCAATAATTCTTCAGCATTTGGTCCTTGAACAGCGATTAATCCCCAGTCATAAGTTTCATCTGTGATCTCAACTTGACCCTCTTGATTATGATCATGCATCCATTGAACAATCTTTTCACGGTTAGAGCCGTTTGGAGTTGCAACAAACTCGTCATCATTGCGGCGGTAATAAATCAAATCATCTAAGATGCCGCCATCTTCTTTACATACAGCGGTATATTGAGCTTTTCCGTTGAAAGTAGCTTTATGCACATCATTAGTGATTAATCCGTTCCACCAGTCATAAGCATTCATCTTAGCCGATTTAACACGAACCTCTCCCATATGTGAAGCGTCAAATAAACCTACTGCATTACGAACTGCCTCGTGCTCCTCAGCAATTTTGGTGATTTGAATTGGTAATCCCCATCCACCAAAATCTGTAATCTTGCATCCTTTTTCGATGTAATAGTCATACATAGGTGTTTTTTTCAATCCATTTTCATCTAATTGAACGTTTGTCATTATACTATCTCCTTCGCCTTACTTGATTAAAATATCTTTGACTTGTGCGTAGTATTCATCTAATTGAGAGGACAATTCAGCGACCTTGTTGTTAGCAAGCTCATAATACTCTTCTTGCTTTTCCTTATCCTTAAGCTGTCCTCCATTAATATATAAGTTTAATGAAGAAGCCTGAACAGCCGAACGTAACATTTGAAGACCTACACCAACATCGGAAACGATGATTTTTTTAATTAAAGGAATAACCTTGTCAAAGCCCTCCACAATTTGGCTGACTTCTGAAATCAAGTCAACTGGAGGTTGAGATGCAATTACTAACCCACTTTGAATTGCTTCATTACGCACTTGTTTTTCTACGTCTGTTGCTCTCGGCATACCATACGCTTTAGAAAGTGGTTCAAACTCAGTTGCATCGCGGTCGATAATGTTCACAAAAATCTCTTTACTTTTTTCAAACTCTTCAATTTTTTTAGCAAGAAAAGTTTGATCCTCTTTAGACAATTTATCACTTTGCGAGAAAATCATAGCCATCAAAATAGCACCAATACCCAATCCAGCTGTAACGCCCGCTGCAGCCCCTCCACCAGGAGTTGGATCATTAGAAGCTAACTTGTCAATAAATTCTGTGACTTTTAATTCTTTCATTACGCGCTCCTATTCTAAGCCATTTAGAAGCTTAGCACCTTTAACAACTTGTGAAGCCAGAACACCTGTTGTTACAGAACCAACACCACCTGGGACAGGAGTGATAGCACTTGCTTTAGGCTCAACTTCATCAAAGCGAACATCTCCAGTTGCCTTACCATCTTTGTAACCAAAGCCAACATCAATTACTGTTGCACCTTCTTTGATGTAGTCAGGGCCAACAAGTCCTAAAGCTCCGGTAGCTGAGACCACAATGTCAGCTAAAGTAGTGTGGATAGTGTTGTCTTTAGTATAGACATGTGTATTTGAAACAGTTGCATTACGGTTTGATAACATAACTGCTAATGGCTTACCAACAACTGGTGATGAACCAATAACACAAACTTCAGCACCCTCTAATTCATAGTCATAGTAATCAAGAATTTCGATACAAGCTTGTGCTGTAGAAGGAGCCATTGCAGTTGGATCATTGTTAATTAGCTTACCTAAGTTAACTGGGTTCAAGGCATCTACGTCTTTATATGGATTTAAGCGCTCAGCAATTTCTGCTCGCTCAATTCCTTCAGGGAATGGTTGCATAATGATAACGCCTGACACAGATTTATCTGCATTTAATTCATCGATAATTTTTAAGACATCTTCGGTGGTCTTAGCATCCAATTCAGTACGAGCTTCTGCTTCGATTCCACATTTTTCCATTACTTTCATAGCATTTTTTTCATAAGCCATGGAAGAAGGGTTTTCATCGACACGTAACACTACTAATTTAGGAACAATCCCTTTTTCTCTTAAAGCTTCTGCTTCTTGTCGAGTACGCTCGCGAATTGCTTTCCCAACTTCTTTACCATCTAAAATCTTACCCATAAGATCCTCCCTTTTCTATTCAATACACTGTAAAAGTCGAACGAGCAAAAATTTACTCGCTCGACTATTAATTTTATCTTAGAATCAATTCTTTTTAGAACAATCCTTCAATGTTACCTTTTTCATCAACATCAATACGGTTAGCAGCTGGTTCTTTTGGTAAGCCAGGCATCTTCATAATGTCACCTGTCATAGCAACTAGGAAGCCTGCACCAGCAGAAACGGTTAAGTCACGGATAGTAACAGTAAATCCTTCTGGAGCTCCTAATAATTTAGGATCATCGGAGAATGAATATTGCGTTTTAGCCATACAAATTGGTAATTTACCATGTCCTTGCTCGGTGAATTGCTTAATTTTCTTCTTAGCTACTGAAGTAAACTCAACTTTTGCACCACCGTAGATTCTAGTTACTAATGTTTCAAGTTTTTCTTCGATAGAAGCTTCTACATCATAAGCAAACTTAAAGTTGCTTTCTTTTTCAGATGCTTCAACTACAGCCTTAGCTAGTTCAGTTGCACCTTCACCTCCATCAGAGAAGTGAGTTGAAAGAACAACTTTAACGCCTTCTTTTTCACATTCTTCACGTAATGCTTCAATTTCGGCATCTGTATCAGTTGGGAACGCATTGATAGCTACTACTGGGTTTAATCCGAACACATTCTTAATATTGTTAATGTGACGCATTAAGTTAGGCATACCTTTACGTAAAGCTTCTACATTTTCAGGTCCTAATTCTTTTTTATCAACTCCACCATGCATCTTCAATGCACGGATTGTTGCAACGATTACAACTGCTGAAGGAGCTATCCCTGCTTGACGACATTTGATGTCTAAGAATTTCTCAGCACCTAAGTCTGCACCGAAACCAGCTTCAGTAATTGTGTAATCTGCATAATTCATTGCTAGTTTCGTTGCAATAATTGAGTTGCATCCATGAGCAATGTTTGCGAATGGTCCACCGTGCACAAAAGCTGGTGTCCCTTCTAAAGTTTGTACAATATTTGGCTTGATTGCATCTTTAAGTAATGCAGTTGCAGCTCCAGCACCATTAATATCTTTAACAGTAACTGGCTTATTATCTTTACGAGTGTAAGCAACGATCATATTACCTAATTTTTCTTTTAATTCTTGTAAATTATTAGATAGACAGAATGCTGCCATTACTTCAGAAGCTACAACGATGTCGTAACCATCTTCACGTGTTACTCCATCAACACGACGGCCTAATCCATTTACAATATTACGTAATTGACGGTCGTTCATATCGACAACACGACGCCATACAATTCGGTTTGTATCAATATCTAATGCGTTACCATGGTGGATGTGGTTATCTAATAAGGCAGCGATTAAGTTAGTTGCTGCTCCAATCGCGTGGAAGTCTCCAGTAAAGTGTAAGTTAATATCTTCCATTGGAACAACTTGTGCGTATCCACCACCAGCTGCTCCACCTTTAATACCAAATACTGGTCCTAATGAAGGCTCACGTAAAGCAACTGCTGTTTTCTTACCAATTTTAGACATTCCGTCTGCCAAGCCGATTGAAGTAGTTGTTTTGCCTTCACCAGCAGGAGTTGGAGTAATCGCTGTAACAAGAATTAATTTTCCTAAGTCCTTGTTATCCATATCTAATTTAGTAAAATCGATTTTAGCTTTTGTTTTACCGTAAGGCTCTAATACATCATTAGAAATACCTAACTTTGCAGCCACATCTTCAATTGGTTGCAATTTAGCTTCCTGTGCGATTTGAATATCTGTCTTCATTAAAATCTTTTCCCCCTTTAGATAAATCACATAGTATCTCTATGCATCTTTCATCATACCATAAAACGTTAGGAAACTCTTACATTTTGCAGACAGTTTTTAAAAAATTGCATTTTTAGCTTGCAATTCGGTTTTTTCACAAACATTTTTATGTAAGCAAGTACTAAATTTGTTTATATTATCAATAAAGAAAGTTAGTTGTGCTTTTCACAACCGCTATTTAATAGATGAAAGTTGTTATTAATATAGTGATAACCACTTGGTCAACTTAATCTTTTTTCACAAAATTTTCGTTATTTCTTAAATTGCACTTACCTTATACATTCTGGAGTTATGGTATCCTAGTAAAATTTTATGATAACCAGCTAATTTTTCATCAATTTCACGATTACCTGTATAAACTAAAAGCGGTTGACCTTTTAAGGTGTTTAATTTTCCTGGTGTTGCAACAATTATAATATCCTCTTTATCTAGCTTGGCAAGAACCTTGTCAGATAATTGATGATTGCCTCGGCCAAAGAGATATCCTTGACCACCCATCGGTGTAACAATCAATTTAGCTGGCTTGTCCCCAATGATATCCAAAATCTCTTGTTCATAGACATCTTTTTTTACAACTTTTTTATTTCGAATGATATCAACACCTAATAATGTTGGTTCCAGACCTAACTCTAACATTACCGGAGCAACTGTTGAACCAGAGCCAATAATGTAGAAGACATCTTCTTCCATTCTATCTATAATATCAAGCGCTATAGAAACTCTTGCTGCCTCATCCGATTGAGGAGTAGGTGATTTCAAATTTTGTAAATGACTTTCATCATAAGGAACACTTAGGTATCCATAGACTTTAGTAATTATTTCATCCCTACGGAATGCATCTTCTTCAATATCAATAACTTCCTCATCTTTTAGAGACAATTCCTTGTCTTTCAAATACCTCAAAGCTAACTTACCGGCATGTTCCGGTGTCACTGCATAAACAGGAGAATGAATCTTAACACCCGCTGGTATCCCAATCGTTGGAATAGCAAGTTGAGTAACTGAAGCAATATCACGTGCCGTTCCGTCGCCTCCTGCAAAAAGTATTAAATCCACCTCTCTCTCTTGAAATTTTTCAACTAAATGAATGGTATCCTTCGCCATACTGTCACCATCGATTTGATGAATCACTTCATAATTCAATTCGGTTTCTTTTACTAAATCTTCTCCCATTTTACCAGAAGCAACATATACAATTAATTCTTCTTTAAGAGGAGCTAATTCTTTGAGCGCTTTCAAGGCTTTTAAAGGGGCCTCAGGATTAGCTCCTCTCTTAATCGCCTCAGTTAATACATCTTTACCATCGGTACCTTTTAAACCAACTCGTCCTCCCATACCAGCAATGGGATTTACTACAATTCCTAATTTTTTCATTAATTCTCTCCTCTCAATAATCTTCTATTCTATTATAGGTCTTATAAATGTTCTTGTCATACCTAAGCTCTAGTTTACAATTTTTACTTTTCTTTCTATAATTTAAATTGTCTGATTTTACAAGTTCCTTGTAGGAGTGATTTTTTGCAAAAAAATTTGAAATTTTATATCAAATTGTTTAGAGTGACTTTTCTATTAAGTGCTTTTACCTTTGGTGGAGGTTATGTAATTGTAAGTCTTATGAAAAAGCAATTTGTTGATGACTATCATTGGTTTGAAGAAAATCAAATGCTCGATTTAATCGCAATCGCTCAATCTTCTCCAGGGGCAATCGCTATTAATGCCGCGGTGATTGTAGGTTATCAATTAGCAGGATGGCTCGGTGTTCTCACCACTGTTTTTGCCACTATCCTTCCTCCTTTTGCAATTATCTCTATCATTGCACATTTTTATCAGGTCTTTATTGAAAATCAATGGGTGGCTTGGATGTTAGAAGGAATGCAAGCGGGAGTAGCAGCGGTAATTGTTTCTGTTGTTTATACCATGATCAAAGATCTTGTTAAACAAAAAGAAAAGTATCTAATTCTCATTTTTATAAGCGCACTCATTTTAGTTAGTTATTTTAACTTCCCGATTTCATGGTTAATTCTTATTTCTTTATGTGGTGGCTTTATTTATTCTTATTTGAAGAGGTGATTACTTGATTTATTGGGAACTATTTCTTACTTTTTTAAATATTGGCTTACTTTCTTTTGGTGGTGGCTATGCTGCTTTGCCTTTGATTGAAGACTTGGTTGTTCACCAAGAGCATTGGCTATCTTTAGAAGAATTTGGTCATCTAATTACAATCTCACAAATGACACCTGGTCCAATTGCTATTAATGCCTCTACTTTTATTGGTACTCAAATCGGTGGTGTCAGTGGTGCAATAGTTGCTACTATCGGCTGTACCTTACCATCGATAATTATCGTGACTTTTTTAGCCTATCTTTATCAGCGTTTTCAAAAACTAAGTTTAATGCAAGATACCCTTTTTATCCTTAGGCCTATAGTGATTGCCTTAATAGCTAGTTCGGGCTTATCAATTTTTGTGAATGCTATTTGGCAAAAAGAGACTGTTGTTTGGATGGACCCTAATTGGTTAATGTTGGTAATTTTTATTATAGCCATGCTATTACTTAATAAGTTTAAAGCTAACCCCATCGTGATTATGATTTCTGCAGGGATTGTTAATTTGATTTATCATGCATTTTAAAAAATTAGTTGTTACTCATTTGTCCTTTTTAGGGTTATATTAAACAGAAGGTAGGCAACTCTTTGTTTATTTAATAAAACTAAAACACCGTCCTTAACGCTGTTTAACAGTGTTAAGGACGGTGTTTTAGCTAACTTCGGTCACAAGCTCTTTGTCATTTAATCAGTTGATGAGTTATAAAACAGTTTATCAATCGTTTTCTTTTGTTCTTCTAACCACCTTTTTGCTTCATCAACCGCTTGATTTTCAGCCGCTTGTTTTACTTTTTCAATTTTTTTACGCCGGTCACGTTCTTCAATAAGGGCTAGGTACTCTTCAAGAGTAAGCCCATGTTCCATCATAAATTGCGCATTTAGTTGACCTACATAGCGATAATGCCAAGGTTCAAAATTAAAAGTAGTCATTTCTGTCTTATTTTGAGGGTATCTTAAAATAAACCCAAAATTGGCTGCATTTTCTACTAACCATTGGGCCGATGCCGTTTCGCTATAATTTTCAGTTAAGCCTCCTCCTATGCTGGTCCAATCTTGACCTAATATATCAATAGCGAGCCCAGTCATATGCTCTGTGGCATTTGCTGGTGCTGTATATAAATTGGTTAAATATCTCGCTTCTGATTCACTATAACCGACCGCCATTAAAGACTGTTTTCTAGAACTTTCTAACCCTGCTTGCTGATTTGTCGAACGGTATCCTGAAATAATTGTAAATAGATAACCATCCTCCAAACCTGCTTGTAACAGCTGACTAAGTTTTTCTTCAATGTTAGCAGCATATGGAATTCCTTCAATTGAAGTAACTAAATCAACTTCAATTTGATTGTTGATTGGGTTGCTTGGATTCACCAAAAGTAAATTGGGATCATTTAAATTTCCCTCAGCAGGAATTGAATCAATTAATTCATCAACACTAGCATTTGATTTTATCGCATCAATCTGACTCAATTCTGGTAAATTGTATTTAGCTAAAGCCACCGCTTTGTCAAAAGGAAAAATAAGTAGAAGTAAAAATATTAAGAAAATTTTCTTAATACTCATTTTTATCACCTCATATTTGTTTTCAAAGGATCAAGTGTTCCAATAATAAACATTCTGATACGCAAACTACTTAAGGAAACTCTCAAACTATTTATCCTGTTCGATAAAGTGCTTGAGAGCCAGCTATTATTATAAGCGCCAAAAAGTATAGCCAGCTTCCTTAAAATAATCAGCATCCAGTATGCTTTTGACATCTATAAGAACTCTTTCTTTAGGTGATAATTTTGCATTAAACAATTTTTCGATGCTTGTATTATTTAGTTCTCGAAATTCCTGATGAGCTACTGCAAAGATAACAGCATCCGCATCCTGAACTTGATCGAACGCTGTTAAATCAACATCATATTCTGCTTTGGCATCACTTGATTCAGCCCAAGGATCTACTACAACAGGCTCAATATCGAAAGTCCTTAAATAATTGATAATATCGGCAACTTTTGAGTTGCGCGTATCTGGTGTATGCTCTTTAAAAGTTAGACCCAAAATAACTACTTTAGAGTCTGTTACTTTTTTACCCGCCTTAACCATGAGCTTAATCAACTTATCACCAATAAAATCTCCCATTTGATCATTTATTTGGCGACCAGAAAGAATAATCTGACTATGATAGCCCAAGTTTTCTGCCTCGTAAACAAAGTAGTAAGGATCTACACCAATACAGTGTCCTCCCACTAGTCCTGGTGTGAAACCTAAAGCATTCCATTTGGTATTCATGGCATCAATAACATCTTGCGAATCAATTTCCATTCGATCAAAAACGAGAGCTAACTCATTCATAAATGCAATGTTAATATCTCTTTGACTATTTTCAACAACTTTAGCGGCTTCAGCAACTTTAATACTTGGTGCACGATGAACACCCGCTTCAATTACTAGTTCATATACTTTAGCCATTGTATCTAAAGCATCAGCAGTTGTAGCAGAAACGATCTTTTTAATTTTTGGTAAAGTATGGACCTTATCTCCTGGATTAATTCTTTCAGGTGAATAACCTACCCAAAAATCAACACCATGCACTAATCCTGAACTTTCTTCAAGTTCTTCAATACACATTTCCTCAGTAACCCCAGGATAAACCGTTGACTCATAAGCAACTAAAGTCCCTTTAGACATGTTTTTACCTACGGTTCTTGTGGCTGAAATAACCGGATCTAAATTAGGTGTCTTATCTTGATTGATAGGCGTTGGAACCGCAACAATAATAAAGTTCGCTTCTTTTAGCCTACTTTGGTCGTAGGTGAAAGCTAAATTTGTATTCTTGACTGCTTCATCTCCAACCTCTAGAGTTGGATCGATACCCTGTAAATATTGCTCCACTTTATGAACATTGTTGTCATAGCCAATTGTTTCAATGTGCTTAGCAAATTCTATGGCAATCGGCATACCCACATACCCTAAACCTACAACTGCTAACTTTGTTTTACCTTCAATTAAATTTTGATATATATTCATTTTTGTCTCCTAACCTTATTTAGCTATCTTATATAATTGCTTGTTAAATTATAACCGCCTTTTAATTGCCTGAAAAACATAATGACTATAATAATATATGCACTGATATAGTGGTAATTTTTCTAAATGGCGATAAGTGTACCATGTTCGCTTAAGAGCTGAAAGCTTGTTGGAGGAAATAGAACCAGAAACTTGACGATAGTGATTAAGCACTTCATTTAAAGCATAAGCTTCAATTTTTCGTTCACGCATTAACATTAGCCAAGTTGCTGTGTCTTGTCCTTTCCGCACTAAAGGCATTCTAAAGTCTCCTATTTTTTCACGATCAATCATTACTGTAGAGCAAGCAATGGCTGTGTTTTTTAGAAGGCCATTATAATCTAAACGTTCTGGTAAATCTACTGTTTCTTTAAGGGTTTCTCCACTTTCATCTATTAAGGAAAAATTTGTATAAGTAAAAGATAGCGCCTTTTCTTGCATAAATGCTAATTGTTTCTCCAACTTACAATATTCCCAAACATCATCACTATCAATAAATGAAATATATCTACCTCTAGCCAATTCAAGCCCCTTGTTTCTTGCCACTGCGGCACCAGAGTTTTTTGATAAATTAACCAATTGAATACGGCTATCTTCTTGTGCAAATTCTTGAATTATTCTCACACTAATATCATTTGAGCAATCATCGACTAACAACCACTCCCAATTCTGATAACTCTGATTAAGCACGCTCTCGATGGTTTTTTTTAAGAATCTTTCTGCGTTATAAACAGGGGTTATTATCGACACCAATCCTGATTTTGAATTCATCTCACAATTCTCCTTAAATAATCTGAATTATCTTGATTCTTGCTTGATAAAGCTCTGCCAATTGGCGTTGGTCATTATACCACTTTTTATCGGTAATATTAGCGTCTAAGACGATAACAATTTCATTTGGTGAAAAGTTTGCATCAAGACTTGCTAAGTTAGTCGCTTGCACTCCGTAGGTGTTTCCTTCAGGAGAGATTAGTTCTTGAACATTCACTTCTTGATGCTTTTGTTGTCTAAGGATTACTCGCTGACTATCACTAGGAGTTCGAATTAATTTTTCTAAGACTTCTCGATTATCTTGACGGTTATAAATAAAATGCAGATCATTAATTCCCCAAGTATAATCAAAAGCATAGCCTATTTTATGTCTTCGATAATGTGCAATCATGCTCCAAGCTATCGATAAAATAGCGCCTAAAAAGAGACCCAATAAGCCATAGATAATACTTCCTTTAGCCTCTTTAGTTTGAAATGGGGTCAAAGTTTCCCTACTAGGAACTTCTTCGATCAAATCAATTGGAATCATTTCTCCAATTTCTGGTGACCGAATGATTGAGACAGTATTTTTCCCGAGGAAAGGTAGCTTTTGTTTTTCTAATAATTCAGCATATGCTTCGGCTATCTTTAAGTTTTCTTCAGCATTATTCCCCACCAAAAATCTTAAAGTAATAACATTTGAAGCGGCATCTCGAATTCCTGCAAGCCCACCTCGAAAAGTGTTGGTCTTATACATTTCAAGTTTTTTTTCTGCTTGAAGCCATTTTCCAAACTCGATACCAGTTTCTGCTTCAATTTGTTTAATAATAGTTGGTGTCGCAAAATAGTCATCAAAGACAGCCGCAGTTGAAAACAGACTGCCATCTTCCATTGTAACAATCACTTGGAATGAAGCTGGGTCTTGTTGATAGGCATGGGCTAGATAATTATATGATTCAATTTTATCACTATTTATTAAGCGGTTGACGACATACCTTCCTCCTACAACTAATAATGAGATAATAACTGATCCAAACATAATTCTTCTAAAATTATTTTTAATAAAGCGGTATAACTCGTGAAAAACTGTAGCTAAGCTCATATTCCTAAACTCCTTTTACTTTTAAAATCCTGCGTTTGTTCTTTTGTATCGATTATTTTTACCCAACTTATAATTAAAGCAAAAAATACCCAGTGCCATTCAATCAACATATTATTTGCACTAGTAATACTTGCTAGAATAAAAATAATTAAAAAACTATAGAATACAAAAGAAATATTGCTTTGTAAAACAGAGGTCTTTCTCCCCACTCTAGCAACAAACTCCAACCGTCTTATCATTCCAATGTATGCCCATAAATAAAGTAACAGTGAAAGAATGCCGTTAGAAACTAAAATTTCAAGCCACCAATTATGCATATTGGTTATTTCATTAGTTGGCCAGATAGGTCTTACTTTAGCCCAATGCTCGATATTCCCCGATCCAACCCCTAAGCCAAAAGTTTGGGTCAAATAAAGTAAACCATTTCGCCAGATATTCATTCGCTTAGTATCACCAGATAAGCCTGCTTGTGGACCACCTAGAAAAATCACTTCAAAAACTTTTTCACGTATAGGTGGAATTAACATCATAAAAATAATAAAGGCGGTCATTATATAAAGTCTTTTCCCTTGGAAAAGATCCAACTTGAAGTTGCGAACTAGTTGTAAGCCGATAAAAAGAATTAAACATATTAAGGACATTCTTGAGCTAGTTTGGTAGATTAAAAATGTTGTTAATGCAAACATTAATAGTAAGAACATCCTTTGCCAATATCTTTGACTGTAATAGTATAGAACCATACAGAGGGTGACATACGCTAAAAGTAAAGTAGCATAGTCATTTTGATTGGCAAAAAAGGTGATTGGAATCCGAGTCCAGGGTTGGGAATCAAAAGTTCCATATTTATCCAATTTGGTCATATCTGCAAATACATAGATATTACCGATAATTTCGATATAGCCCCAAAATACTAAGACAGTCATCATCCCCCACATGGCTTGAGCCAGACGAAACCACTGTCTTTTAGTACCCACCCAAAAATAAATAGCCACAATTGATGCCATGCCAACCGTCATTAAAAATGAAACTTGCAGCCAATCTTTAAAATTTTCAGCCCAAAGACCTGTTGTTAAAGCAATTAACCACCAAGCTAAAAAACAAAAAAGCATACGTGTTGAAGCAGAGGGTAACACCAATAAAAGCTTTCGATCTTTTTGTAAAATTTGCCAAGCAAGAATCAGAACAGAAAAAAGAGCAAGAATTCGGTAAAGGGTAATTTGAGCAATTGGCGTTTCAACGGCTAAAATTTGCGAACCTAAAAAAACACTCGTAACTAAAAGTAAACAATATAGAAACATGGGCCACTCCTTTCTTACTCTTTCTTTTCGAACAATTAATTAAAATCCCATTTCTCAGGATTACGCCAGATTTGATAACCATCTTGGATGGTCGAAAACTGAATAATGAGACAGACCAAAGCTAAGCCAAATGTTACAGACAAACGATAAGCATAATCACTAGTGTTAATGAAGGCAGCAATAAACATTAAACAAATGGACATGAGATGTTTACTTTGTTTGAAATAAAAGCCTGTCCGACTTGAAAAATAAGTTCTAGCTAGATAAAACATGATGTAGGCTCCGGATGACGCGGTGGCTGCTCCTAAAGCTCCCCATCTTGGAGTGAGCCAGAGATTAATAAAAAAACTAGGAATCAAAGCCAATAAAGAAACCAATGTATTAAAATAGGTCTTGCGTGAAAAAACAATTCCCAGTGTCGTTGTTTCAGAAAGTGTATACATAATATGAGGAAAACAGAGCAAGCCAAGAATATACTGAACAGAACGATAGTCCTCGCCTAAAATCATCATAATCAAGGGGCGAAATACAAGAATCCCAAAAAAGATACCCGTTAAAACAAAAAGAACAGCGTCTGAAATAAATTTATAATGCTTCATTGACTTGCCTTCATCATGCCATCGATAGGCAGTAGGAACCCAAAAGGTTGCAAATGCTGTCTTTAAAATACCAATCATATTGACAATCGCGATGCCTGCAGCATAAAACCCTAATTCTTTTTTGGTAGAAAAAGACCGAAGCATTAAGCTATCAATTGTATTGAGCACCGAATTAAGAGACATTGCAATCATAAGCGGAAAACCAAAAGATAATAATTTTTTTATGAGGTCATAGTCAACAACAAAATCATTCCACGATAACAAATCTCTATAACGTAAGAAAAGAAAACTATCCCCTATAAGTTGACCAAAAATCATTCCAAAAACCACTACACGAAAATCGCGAATGCCCAAAGCAATTATAGACAAGGAAACTGCAAAAATTAAACTCTTTAATAAAATGGTAAAGCCAGAATATTCTTTTGCTTTTTCTTGCATACGAATAGAAATGAGTACGAAGCGTTCAATAATCATTGAAATAAGTAAAATTGTACTCCAAATCACAATATAGCCTGCGTTAGGATCACTAAACAACCAATTCGCAATGGTCTGATTAAAAACAAGCATAACAAATGATAGAAGGATTCCCATCCCGATCGGGATAATAATTGCTTGTTGAAAAAGGTGTTTTTTAGATGCAGCTTGATGAAATTCACGAGAAAAAGCCTGATCGAGACCAATATAAAGAAAATTAGGAATGTTTAAGATTAAGTTTCGATACAATCCTGAAACCCCATATTGGTCTGCTACTAACAACTGAGTCAAAATGCGGATTTGAATCAGTGAAATTAATGCACCAATAATCGGTCCTAAGGAAAACCCTGTTAATCTTTTCATAAAATGTTTCATATATTACCTCGAATCTATCCGAAAATGGCTCACTTGATGATCTAACACCTGGCGATACAGCTTGGCTGCAGCTTCATTAGTAAGGGACTTAGCTTGTATACTTCTAAATCGTTCTTCATCAGTGGGAATTTTAGTTGAACTTTGATGATAAAATTCAATCAGCCTCTGATACCATTCTTTAGGTTCACAATTTAAAGATAAAAATTGAATCAACCCCAAGCCCAAGTCTACTTCTTGACTTATTTGATCGCTGGCAAGCACGGGAATGCCTACCGCTTGAGCTTCAATGGCTACCGTGCCAAAACCTTCAGAAAAAGAGGGCATAATTAATAAATCGATACCGGCTAATAAATTAGCAACCGGACTAATTCTGCCAGCAAAGAAAACTTGGGCATCAATTTCTTTTTTTTCTACCTCTTTTTCTAAAAAATCCCGATCTTCCCCCTCACCAGCAATCACTAAACGCAAGGGATGATGCTGCTTTTTACTATAAGCTATGACTTCTAAGGTCAAAGGATGATTTTTAATTGCCGTTAAACGCCCCACTTGTCCAATTATTAGACTTTGTTTGCTTTTCTTAGTGAATTTGCTTAGCCAATATTTACGACTTGTTCGCTTCTTTTCAAAATCGATAAAGAAATCATTGGGCTCTATGCTATTTGGAATAACCACAGAGGATTCTCCAACTTTCAAAGCAAACAATTCTTCTATTGAAAGTTGAGAACATCCAATCGGTAAACGAGACAATCTTCTATTGACTTGCGCATCAAAAACTTGCATCAATTTATTTTTTAAAGCTGGATTTTTGTCATAACGGTAATGCCCATGAATATAGAAATCAAAGGGCGTATCCTTTTGGAATTGATGGGCTAAATAATAATAAATGACTGAACGGTAACCTGCAATATGACTATAAACTACTTGGTAGGCATTCTCTTGAAAAGCTTTAGCAAAACTATTCTTAAAGGATTGCCAAGAAGTTTTTTTGGGGTTATTCAGAAAATAAATCTGACCACCCGTCTCTTCAATCGTCTGTTTAAAATAGTCAGGAACTTGACTGTAGGTAGCTACATCAAAAACCATCTCTTGATTGCTAGCTTCTTTAGCTAAATTGTGAATAAATGTAGAAATGCCTCCTCCAAAAGATGACATTAGATGTAGGATTCTAATTTTTTGCAAAAGCTTCCTCCTTATACGACTTTCTACTGATTAAAATTTAGGGATTCTAGTAATCTTTCTCTTTCACTTCTTGTTTGTGTGCTAGATAGGTCAAATGTTTCAGTTTTTTGACCCTTTTGAAGATTATAGTAGAGAGTAAATTTTAAAAAATGGTTAAAACCAATGTTACTTTTTACCAGGTAATCCGTTTGATTTAATTCTTTGGCTAGTTTTAAAAAGTGATGATAATCCATTAAATTGTCAGCCATAATTTGACTTGTCTTTTGTTCTTGCCGATCATCATTGTTAATATTTTTGAATAATACTCCATTAGAGTTCTTTTTAGCAACTTCTTCTAACCTATCAAGATCTAAGACAATTAAAAAATCAATGGGCAAATTATATGATTGCGTCAATTGTTCAACTAAAGCTAACTCTCCTTGCTTTAAACCATATTCTCTGATTGTTTTTGACATTTTAGTATCTGATATAAATAAATCTAATTGTGGATCGATGTTGACTTGGACTATCTTTTCTTGATTAAAATCCCATAAATAATAAGTTATTTCTTTAATTCTTTTCTCCCCAATTCGGCCTGCTTGACTGTAATCATAGCTCAAAACTAAGAGCTCGATGCCATCTTTTGCTAAGTCTTCAAAAGACCTATCTTTTTTTTCTAGTAATTCTTGTCCAATAGTATAGTATTGCCATTCAGAAGGATTATGGACAAAGGTGCCTTGGAAAGAATTTTTCAAATCATCCAGATAGCCAAAAAAGAGAAAAGTAGAAAAAACTAAAAGAATCATTACAAGAAAAAAGACCAAAAGTCTTTTTGAAAAAAAAGGACGTTTGTCTGATTTCTGTTCTGGAAACATATGCTTCCTCCGTTCAATTTATCATTAAAATCCTTCAGGATTTTTTTTCTGCCAATTCCATGAATCTAAACACATGGCATATAAGTTTTTTTGAGCCTTCCAATTCAACTCTTGATTAGCCCTTTCAGGATTGGCATAGGCAATCGCGATATCCCCTGGACGACGATCCACGATTTGATAAGGTATTTGGACTTGATTGGCTTTTTCAAATGCCCTAATTAAATCTAGGACAGAATAACCTTGACCGGTCCCCAGATTAAATATTGCGACACCTTTATTTTTTAGATTGTGGCTAATCGCTTTTTGATGACCTTGTGCAAGATCTACTACATGAATATAATCACGCACACCTGTTCCATCGTGTGTTGGATAATCATTACCAAACACTTGCAATTCACGGCGCTTACCGATTGCTACTTGAGTAATATATGGCATTAAATTATTAGGAATTCCCTGAGGATCTTCACCAATCAAGCCAGAATGATGTGCTCCAATAGGATTAAAATAACGTAATAAAGTCACCGACCACTCAGAATCAGAATACGATAAGTCTTGCAATATTTTTTCTAAGACTAATTTTGTATAACCATAAGGATTACTAGCCTCACCCGTCGGCATTGATTCATCAAATGGCGCTTTATGTGCCTCACCATAAACAGTTGCTGAAGATGAGAAAATAATATTTTTGACTTGGTTTTCCTGCATGACTTCGAGCAAGGTAATTGTACCACTAAGATTATTATGATAATACTTTAAAGGTTTTTCAACAGATTCACCAACAGCCTTATAGCCAGCAAAATGAATGACTAAATCAACAGGATGATTTTTAAAAATTTGAGCCATTGCCTGTTTATCTTCAATGTTAGTTTGATAAAAAGTAACGTTTTTACCAGTAATTGTATGAATACGATTTAAAACCTCTGGTTTTGAATTTGAAAAATTATCGACAACGATTACTTCTTGATCATTGTTTAATAGTTCAATAACTGTATGACTGCCGATATATCCAGTTCCACCTGTAACTAAGATTGACATATATAGCCTCCATCCTTAGCTTATTTATATTCTGATTAATTATAGCATAACAAATCTAGCTAGATTCATTCTTCATAATTTCTTCCTAAATTTACTCCTACTTCTTAACCTAATAGGAATTGAGGTCCACAATTGCTATGAAGTTTGATATAATAACACAAGGTTTAAAACAACTTAACCTTAAGGGGGAATATAATGGCAGAGGCATTAATCATTTTTGCAAGTCTTACTGGAAATACCGAAGAAATGGCTGATATTATTGCTGAGCGTCTTGAAGCTCACGGTATCACTACTGATGTGGTTGAAGTCATGCAAGCAGATGCAGAAGACTTTTTAGAATATGATGCTGTATTAATCGGTTCTTATACTTACGGAGTCGATGGAGTACTACCAGACGAAATGCTAGATTTTTACGATGATTTGGGTGAATTAGATCTATCAGATAAAGTCTTTGGTGTTTTTGGTTCAGGCGATACTTACTATGAAGTCTTTTGTGGTGCTGTCGATCACTTTGAAAAACAATTTTTAAAAGTAGGCGCTCAAGCTGGTGGCCCATCATGTAAAATTAACTTAAATGCCGAAGGTGAGGATATTGAACGTCTTCAAGCTTTAGCTGATGGTATTGCTGAAAAATTAAATCAATAAGGAAAGAGGTATACTATGACTTTAAAAAATTTTGATCAACTTCTTGAAAAATATGCAAACTTAATCGTCAATAAAGGAATTGCAGTTAGTAAAGAAGATTATATTTTAATTTTCGCTGATCTTGATCAAGCCCCATTAGTTCGCTTAGTGACTGAAGCTGCTTACAAAGCAGGTGCTAAGTTTGTTAAAGTAAATTGGGCAGACGATACATTAACTCGTCTTCATTTTACCCATCAATCTGAAGAAACACTGACCGATATTCCGCAATTTATAATTGATGAAGGCAATTACTTTGTAGAAAAAAGAGCTAAACGTATCTCACTACGTTCAAGTGATCCAAATGTTCTTAAAGGAATTGATCCTGCAAAAATAAACGCAGCAAACCGTGCTTCTTCTCAAGCTATGAAAGATGTACGTATTGCGACACAATCAAATCTTGTTTCATGGTTAGTTGTTGCAGGTGCAGGTAAAGAGTGGGCTGCTCTTGTTTTCCCTGAACTAAAAACTTCTGAAGAACAAGTAGACGCTTTATGGGATCAAATTTTTAAAACAACACGTATTTATGAAGAAGACCCAATTAAAGCCTGGGATGAACATGAAGAACGTCTTAGCGAAAAAGCACGCTTCCTTAATGAACAACAATTCGATCAGTTGCATTATACAGGACCTGGAACTGATTTCACTGTCGGCTTACCTAAAAACCATGTCTGGGAAAGTGCCGGATCACTTAATGAAAAAGGCGAAGTCTTTATTGCTAACATGCCTACAGAAGAAGTCTTTACAGCTCCAGATTCAAGACGTGCAGAGGGCTATATTTCTTCTTCTAAACCATTAGCTTATGGTGGAACTATAATTGATGAAATGAAATTCACTTTCAAAGACGGTAAAGTTACCGAAGTATCAGCCAAAGAAGGTGAAGAAACCTTACGTCAACTGGTAGAAGAAAATGAGGGTTCTGATTCCTTAGGTGAAGTAGCGCTTGTTCCGCATCAATCACCAATTTCTCAATCAGGCATTATCTTCTTCAATACTCTATTTGACGAAAATGCTTCTAACCACATCGCATTAGGACAAGCCTACGCTACTTCTGTAAAAAATGGTGCTAAAATGAGCCAAAAAGAGCTAGAGGAAGTGGGACTTAATCGCTCGAATGTTCACGTGGACTTTATGGTAGGAAATGCGGAAATGAATGTTGATGGAATCTCAGTAGATGGTACTGTTACCCCGATCTTCCGTAAAGGTGAATGGGCATTTTAATCACTTTAGAAGGAGGTGTTAAGGATGGTAACCCCTTCAAACTTTAACACAAATTTTGAAGAAGAAATAACCAAACACATTGAAGAAATAGATCGACGGGTAGACCGAACCGGTTGGCCGCTTCTAATCATCGGCATCATTATTTTCTTCTTACTTGTTTATCTGTCTGTAAAAGCTTTCTCTATTCCAACAACGAAAGAATATGAAGGCAGTCAAGCTGCCATGAATCAAAAAGTTGAAGATTTAGAAAATCGACTTTCTTCATTAGAAGCCCTAATCGAAGAAGGGCAAGAGTAGATAATATGGATATTTTACATATTAATTCCTATTTCTCAACTTCTGGTTTATTTAAACAAGTCTATGATCGTCAAGTAAAGCAGGGACATAAATTAAAAGTTTATGTCCCCATTTCGCATCAATTCCCTCAAGAAAGAGTAGCAGCTAGTGGAGATTACTTAAATCTATCTAGAAATCACGATCAATGGATGCGCTGGTTTTTTCCACTTAAACACCATAAGATTTGGCAAGATTTAAAAGAATCATACAGTTTAGATAGCTTTGATCTTACTCATGCACACTCACTCTTTTCAAATGGTTGGTTAGCTAGACAAGTTTATCTTAAATATCATGTCCCCTATATTGTTGCTGTACGCAATGCGGACCTACATACTTTTTTTGAAAAAATGCCATGGATGCGAAATGTGGGCTTAGATATTCTGCGCGATGCCAAGCAGATTATCTTTATTTCACAAAATACTTACCAACAGGTTTTTAATCGCTTTATACCCACTAAAGAATTGGATAATCTTAAAGGTAAAAGCCAGGTCATTGCTAACGGCATTGATGATTATTGGCATAACAATCGCTTCAATGAAAAGAAATTTATTTGTCATCAGCCACTGCGTATTGTAACCGCTGGTAAAGTATCTTCTGGTAAACGTTTTGTTGAATTAGCTAAAATGATCGAACACTTTTCAAAAAAATACCAAGCAGCGGAGTTACATATTGCTGGTCCCAATTGGGATGCTAAAATTCTCAAGCAATTGCAAGCAATGGATCATATTACCTACCACGGCGCTTTAAACAAAGCTGAAATGGTCAGTTTATATCGTTCAATGGATCTTTTCGCCCTACTATCTTTCCCTGAAACCTTTGGATTAGTCTATCCAGAAGCAATGAGTCAAGGTTTGCCAGTAATCTATACTCAAAACGAAGGATTCGATTCATTTTTTAAAAATTACCATGTAGGCGTTTCTGTAGATCGATTTGATCAAACAGCTTTCGATCAAGCAATTCTTTATATTTTAAACCATTATGAACGTTTGTCTCAAGATGCTTTAGAAGCAATCAACCCCTTCAAATGGGATGAAATAATTAGCCGCTATGAAAAACTCTATCAATCAATTATTTCCTAAAGGCTTCAATCATAAAAACAAGGGGCTGGAACAAAAGGGCTGCTCAGCCTTGCCTCAAAATTTACAGCGAGCCCAGATTGGAAAGTTACTTTCCAATCTGGGCTCGCTACTTTGCGTATTGACGTAGATTATTGGCCATAAATATTCGCTCGACATCGGTCTTAGAAAAGCTATTGCGACCGTTGATGTCGCTTGACAAGTGGTGTGTTTTTCTTTACGAGGAATAAAATCCTAGGCAGTTTTTCGGTGATACTTTTTGAGACGACGGCCTGAAAAATTGCCTTTAGAACAAGCAAATAACAATACTTTAAGTAAGACACGAGGATGATAAACAGGTCGCCCATCGGCAAGTTCAAGTGGGCGAATATTTGCTTCTGGAATCTGTTCGAATTGCTCCTCGTAGAGCTCGCTTAGTATTGGATCTTCTCAAAGGAAAGCAAGTTTAATTCATAATACACTGTTGCTACATAGAAAGCCCCTCCTAAATAGTTTTGTGTTTCCTACTATTATATTAGGAAACGCTTTCTATGTTTATATTGTTAAAGAAAAAGTCCGATTAACGATTGTACCGTTTACCGAACTTTCTTTAATTATTCAGGGCTTTTGTTCCAACCCCTTGTTTTTATTTTTAAACAATTAAATTATATTTCATTTTCCTGTTGAGTCAATAAAATAGGTCCGTCTGGTCCAATAGCTAATGAATGCTCGTACTGGGCACAGTATCCTCCGTCTCGGGTTCTGGCCGTCCAACCGTTGGCATCCATCTTCATTTTCCAATCTCCTGTGGTTACCATTGGTTCAATGGTAATTGTCATACCTTCTTTTAATCGAAGTCCCTTGCCTTTTATACCATAGTGAGGAACAGCTGGTTCTTCATGGATAGTAGGACCAATACCGTGACCAATAAAGTCGCGAACTACACCAAAGCCCTCTTTTTCCACATATGTTTGAATAGCATGTCCAATATCCCCTATACGATTCCCAGGTCTAGCTTGTTCAATCCCGCGATATAATGCTTCCTTGGTAACCTCCATTAATCGCTTATGCTCTGGACTAATTTTACCTACCGCATAACACCAACAAGAATCAGAGATAGCTCCATTAAAATCTACACAGAAGTCTACCTTTATTATATCACCAGCTTTTAAGCTACGATTAGATGGGAAACCGTGACATATCTCGTCATTAACACTGGTGCAAGTAGCAAATTTATAACCTTCGTAGCCGATTTGGGCAGCGACAGCTCCAGCTGCTTCAATTTTATTTTGAACAAATTGATCGATTTGTTTAGTAGTTAGCCCCGCTTTTATAAAATCCCGTAATGCTACATGAATATCAGAAAGGATTTTTCCTGATTCTTTCATGGCTTGAATTTCTCTTTCAGATTTAAGTGTGATCATTAATAGCCTTCTTTCTAATTTCATTATCGAATCTATTATAACGAATTACAGCTCTTTTTCCAGCCATTCGATTTCAATCCGAGCCGCTTCTTGCTGATTAGTAGCATTATAAATAGTTTGATAAGTTATTATTTTTTTAGCATCAGTTTGAGTCTCTAATTTGACATTAGCCTCTGTAAGAATTTTAACTTGATGCTCTCTAAGCAACTCTCGACCATACTTAATCGCTAAGTTTTTTATGTCATAATTATTTTGTAACCAAGAAGGAAGACTACCAATGGACCAATTTATATAAACAAGATTATTGACATGATGATTAAAATCAATATCTTGATTTGTTATAGCTTGGTCTTTTTCTTTCCAAAGAGTTATATCGTCAGGAAAATTAAGCTTTATTTTCTTAACCTCTTGTTGGTGGTCAATAAGTTGTAATTCTTCTAACTTTTTATGAGCAATACGGCCCATTTTCCTAGTTTTTAAATTAATCACCGCGAATTGCATCTGACATTCTAACAAAAGATGATCTTTAGACCTTATCTCGAACCACCGCTCTAATAAAAATCGGTTGGCCTGAATAATCTTAGTCTGAACTTCAATCGTATCACCATATTGAGGCAGTTGATTGATCATGCAGATGTTTTGCGTAATTACCCAACTTTCATCCTGCCCCAAAATAGAGTCAGTTTGATCAAATTGATTAACTTGATCATGCCTTGTGGAAGTTTCCAGAACAGCTTCTAATAGTTTAGTAAAATTATTACTTTTATTTTCTGGATCGATAAACCAATCAGTATTTATTTTAAATGTTTGAGTATAAGACGTCAGTTTTTCCACCATGTCATTTCCTCCCAAATAAGAATATCAGTAAATAAAGAAAAAAGGCAGGTTCAATGAACCCGCCTAAGTGTTAAGCTAATCAACTTATCTTGTTTTCTTTAAGACAAAGGATACTACTGCAATCAGAATAATCGCTCCAATTAATGATGGGAAAATAGCAATGCCAGATACTACAGGGCCAAAATTAGAGAAGAATTGACCACCTATCCATGAACCGATGATACCAGCAATGATATTTCCAATAACTCCCCCAGGAATATCTTTACCTAGAACCATACCTGCTAACCATCCAATGATTCCTCCAACAATTAAAGTCATAATAAGTCCCATAATTATACCTTCTTTCTTTCATTTCTATATAAATTATATAACAAATTACTACATTTTGCGAATCCTTTGTTTTGTCCTTACCCTATTAAGCGTTTGATGAGCTGCTCTTTTATTGATTTACTAATTTACTAAGATGTGAGAGCTTTTGAGAACTAAGATGAATTGTTTCTTCATAATAATTTAACAGCATGCTGGTGGCGTTTTTCCATGAATATTTTTCAGCTTCTCGACGGGCTCTTAACCCCATTTTCTTAAGCTTTAAAGGATTATCTAAAATCTTTAAAGCTTCCATTAATGACTTTATATTCCCTGATTGATAAATCATTCCTGTTTGGTTGGGAGTAATTTGTTCTAGGGTAGGACCATTTTCAGCAGCGATTACCGGAACTCCTGAAGCCATCGATTCTGAAATAACTAAGCCAAAAGTTTCTGAAACAGATGGGAATATAAAGGCGTCTCCTGTTGCATATGCCTTAGACAAGTCTTCTCCAGTTAAAAAGCCAGTGAAGGTCGTTTTTGTGCCTGTAAATAATTCTTCTAAATGTTGGCGCTCTGGACCATCCCCAACAATTGCTAAACAGATATCCTCTCGGTAAGAAAAGATTGGTAATAAATGATCTAAATCTTTTTCAGCAGCAAGTCGTCCAACATAGACTAGTAGTTTTTGATTATCTAATCCAAAAGTCCATTTGTTATATAAATTCTGATCAAAAAACTTAGGATGCCTCTTTTTAAGGTCAATACCACGCGGCATAACTCCTTCAGCAGCTATCCCCTGTTGGATTAATTCTACTTTTAAACTTTCTGAAACAGTAACATTTAAATCAGCGTCATTATGCCAAAAGCGAATATAATCCCATAGAATTGGTTTCAAGAGCGGTAAATTATAGGAATCAAGATAATCAGGCAAGTGTGTATGGTAGGAAGCTAATAAAGGAATTCCCAATTGCTTAGCATATTTAACAGCAGAAGTTACCATGAAAAATGGATTGACTGCATGAATAATATCAGGTTTAAAATTTTGAATAATTGTTTTCATTTTGCGAGAAGGTAAACCCCAAGGACGTGATTTGTATAAAGGAAAGTTAAAAGAATCCATCGGTATCACTTCTACACCCTTATACTCAGTAATTCCTAAATCAGGTGATACGACAATTATTTCATGACCCAAGTCCTTCATAGCAACTGTCATATGAGCAAGGCGTGTACAGATACCATCTGTAGCAGGTACAAATGTTTCTGTTGCTATTAAAATTCTCATTTCACTTCTCCTTTACCTTAATGTCCTATCTTAATAATTATTATAACTCAATGATAAAAAGATACTGTAAATTTATTGTAAAATTTAGGTAAAGCTTTTATTTTTCCCTTTTGCGCGGTTTCCCAATGTTTTTAGTATTACGCTTACGATTTTTCTTTTTAGCTTTGACTGCTGTTTTTGGTTTTTTTGGATGTGATTTACTCTTGGTTATTCGTTTACTAGACCGTTTTATTTCTTCCTCCTCAGGCCATTCATTTAATAATTTACGATCATAAAGTACTCTTTCTTCTAAGTGAATACTACTGTCATCAAGCATATTTTTTAGGTCTATAGCTTCTTGTTGATTGACCAGTGAAATGGCACATCCCTCATTCCCCATGCGTCCAGTTCTTCCTGAACGATGATAATAAGTCCGCACATCTCGTGCTGGATGATAATGAATAACATAAGGTATTCCTTCTATATCAAGTCCTCTAGAAGCTAAATCCGTCGTTAATAAATAGATTGTTTTTTGCTGTCTAAACTGTTCTAAGGCCATTTGTCTTTCTCGATTGGTTAATTGACTATGAAGTACAGATATGGATAAATTTTCAAAAATCATTTTTGCAGCAGCTCTTTCTAACTCACTAATTTGATCAAAAAAGACAATCGCTTGCATGCTTTCAATTTGAGCCAAACGTTTTAACATATTTGTTTTTTGTCGATTGTTAACTTCTAGGTACAAATGTTCAGTTTGCATATTGGCTGAATGCATTGAAATTTCTAAACGATCATATTCATAATTTTTTGCTTGTAAATAATCAAGAAAATCTTTACTTTTAGTAGCTGAAAAATAATAGCGTTTAATATCTCTCATGAGGCGTTTCTCAATCATTTCAATGTCTGCTATTTGCTGCTCACCTTTTGAAAAAAGATAGTCTGCTTCATCATAGACAATCCATTTAACCGTGTGAACCTTCAGTTTAGATGTTTGCTTTAGTAACTCATTAAAACGTCCAGGAGTTGCCACAATAAGCTCCGGTTTATTTTTTAATTTTTCAATTTGTCTTTTGACATTAGCACCGCCAACAATACTCATAGAAGTCATTCCAAGTAATCGGCTCCATTCATCCACCACTAAAAAAATCTGCTGAGCTAATTCTTGAGTAGGGGCAAATATGATGGCTTGTAGATGTTGGTTTACTTCAATCTTTTCTAGGATAGGAAGCAAATAGGCCAGTGTTTTTCCCGTACCAGTTGGCGAAATAGCTACAACCGGCTCTTCATTTTTAAGGTAGGGATAGACTTGTTTTTGAATAGGTGTTGCCTCGGAAAAATGTTTTTCTTGCCAGTGTTTTTTTAATTGTGTATTTGATAATTCCTTCATACAATCTCCTTCTTCATGAAAGAACGGCTAAAAGTCATTGACTTCTAACCGTTCAAGGGTCTTATAATAGTTTAGCTGACTGACGTAATAACTCAAGAACTTGAACCACTTGCAAGGATAATTGTCTCCAGTTCTCATACAATATTTCTTGATGAATTGTTTTTTCTTCAAGGATCATATCTGAAAAGCTTAATAACTCATCAAACATTGGATTAGCTGGTAAATAATCTATGATTTGGGCCTTCTTACCCTCTGTGTTAACTAAACTCACCTTGGTTAAGCGTGAGATATCATTAATGATAAAAGTTTCTTGGCCAATATAAATTTCACTCGGCATCAAAGAATGAACAGTCTTGGACAAAAAGATTGAAACTTGTGTTTGAGCATACTTTAAAATGACTGTACCAAACAAATCAACTTGTCGTCCATCATCTATCGCATGATAGTAAACAGATTCAGGAAGACCAAATAAGTCGAGCGCTATGTATAAAGGATAGACACCTAAATCCATCAAGGAACCACCATGAAAATCAGCATTAAAAACATTCGGAACTTGCCAACCCTTTTCTTTGGATTCTAAGTAAGTTTCATAGCGAGAAGAGTATTGTCCCATATTAAAGTTAGCACCATATAAAGGACTGTCCAACTCTTTCATTTTATGTTTAATTAAAGGCTTCAAACGACTATAATTTCGACTATGATAGTGCATTGCCGCTTCAAATACATAAACTCCGACTTCGTCAGCGAGTGAATAGAGCTCATGCCATTGAGCCGAGGAGGTTACCATAGGTTTTTCAATAATTACATGCTTTTTTGCTTTTACAGCTTGGATAGCCTGCTGAAAATGAAAGGAGTTAGGACTAGCGATATAAATCACTTCGATTTTAGGATCATAGAGAATATTATTTAATTCATTGGTAAAATAATCGGCATCATGTTTTTGTGCAAGCTGTTTAGCCGAGTCAAGATAACGTGAATAAACCGCTGTGAGATGGTAACGCTGTGTTAACCGAGCCGCATTCATCATTTGCTCAGTAATCCATGAGCTACCGATCGTCGCATAGTTCAACATGACAAACGCTCCTTTAGGATCACCATTATTTTCTTAAAGTTTCTTCATCGACTTGGTCGAGGTAAGCCTCTATACTTGCTAAAGTATCCGCAAGATTGCCAGGTTCAAATGGTGACTTCAAGTTCCCTGTTGCAATAATTTCTGTGAAAGTCTGAGTTCCCCCAACCTTACAAATATTCAAATAATCTTCCCAAGCTTTTGGATCATGATCTACTTGGCTACGTTTCCAGAATTGGAAAGCACATACTTGAGCCAAAGTATAATCAATATAATAGAAAGGCATAGTGAAGATGTGCAATTGTTTGAACCACCAGCCTCCATTTTCATAGAACTCATTGCCTTGGTAATCAATCCAAGGGTTGTAAATTTTTTCTAATTTTCTCCAAGTTTGACGACGTTCTTCTGGTGTCATGTTTGGATTTTCATATACTTCATGTTGGAAGTGGTCCACACAAACACCATAAGGAATAAATTGAACAGCTCCAGCTAAATGTTGATACTTAAACTTCTCAATGCTATCACCAAAGAAGTTTTTCATCCATGGCCAAGTTAAAAATTCCATTGACATTGAATGAATCTCACAAGACTCTAAAGTTGGCCATACAGCTTCAGGGGTTTGAATCCATCTTGAATTATAAACTTGGAAGGCATGGCCTGCCTCGTGAGTCAATACTTCAACGTCGTGTGATGTACCATTAAAGTTGGCAAAAATATAAGGCGTCTTGTAATTTGGTAGATACGTACAATAACCACCTGTATCTTTACCTGGTTTAGACTCTAAATCTAAAACATCGTATTCAATTAATAAGTCAATGAACTCACCTGTTTCTGGTGATAATTCATGGTACATTTCAACACCTTTAGCAACAATCTCTTCTGGACTTCCTTCAGGTTTGGCATTGCCTGTAGGGAAAGTTAGACCTAAGTCATAAAAGGCTAGCTTATCCAAACCTAGACGTTCACGCTGACGTTCAAATAGTTTCTCAGCTAAAGGTACGACATGTTTTTGCACTTCTTTGCGATAGACTTCAACGTCCTTACGGTCATAGTCTAAACGTGCCATACGCGCATAACCCACTTCAACAAAATCTTTAAAACCTAGCTTTGTTGCAATTTCGTGACGCGTTTTAACTAATTGATCATAAATACGATCAAACTCATCTTGGCGTTCTAAATACCAATCAGTAATTAACTCAGAAGTTTCTTTACGTACTTTTCGATCAGCATCTTGAGTAAAGGCGCCAATACTTGATAAGTTATAAATTTCACCTTTATACTCAATTTCAGCAGAAGCTTTTAACTTACCATACTCTGATACCAAGCGATTTTCCTTTTGTAATAGCGGTATAATTTCTGGAGAAAAGATTTTCAAATGATTTTCTGCTAACTTAAAGAAAGTGTGAGGTAGTTCTTCTTCTAATTCTTTACGATAAGGTGAGCCAAGTGTGGCTCGATAATAGTCACTTTCCCACTCACTAATAAGGGGTGAGTTTTCATCCCAGAAATCCGTTTCATCTGAATAGAATTGATCACGGGTATCCACTGAATGACGAATTGAAGTTAATGTTGAATTCGTTTCAATATCTCTTTGAATGTCTTGAATGGCCTTAACCGCTGCAAGTGCATCCTCAGCCGATTCAGCTTTTTTGATTCCCTCAATTTGCTGTTGGAATGACTGTTTTAAAAGAGACATATCTGGTCTTTTATATTCGAATTCATTGAATTTCATGCTTCCACATCCTTTTTTATTTATTATTTTTATTATAACACAGCGTGAATATGCTGAAAACGATTTAAAAATAAACTTTTTTGACTGCTTTTGCTATACTATATCTAAGTGAATTTAAGGAGCATCCAAATGACTAAGAAATTTCAATATAAAGGGATCGTCATTTATCAAAAATTAATTAAAGCCAGTGATCCGACATTGGTCTTATTTAAATTGAAACTAATCAAGCATCCATTAAATCCTATTGACTTAATAAACCAAGAATTTACTGCTTTGATTGCCCGTAAAGCTTTAACTTTTATGTATGAGGTTATGGTGGGAGATCAGATTCTTATATACGGACACTTTAACAATAAAAAGCAATTTATTACTGAAAAATATCTTATTGAAAAAAGAGTCCCCCGCTCATATGAAAAAGTAATCCAACAACTCCCTAATCAAAAAAAACTCTAGAAAGGAGACCCATCCTTGCCTAAAGAAAGCCCTGAAGAAATACGACATAATATTGAACAAAGACTCCCTTTATTACCTGAATTGCCCGGATGCTACTTAATGAAAGATGCTAATGATAAAATTATTTATGTGGGTAAAGCTAAAAACTTAAAAAACCGCGTGCGATCTTATTTCAGAGGAGCCCATGATAGTAAAACAGCAAAACTGGTTTCTGAGATTCATCATTTTGAAACAATTGTTACCAATTCTAACAAAGAAGCTTTGATCCTTGAAATTAATTTGATTCAACAATACAAGCCGCAATACAATATAAAACTTAAAGATGGCAGTATGTATCCTTATTTAAAAATAACTAATGAAAAGGACCCTCAATTAATTATTACCAATCGAGTTCTTAAGGATGGCGGACATTATTTTGGACCTTTTCCAAACGTACAAGCCGCTACAGCCACTCAACAATTATTACATAAAATTTATCCTCTAAGACGTTGTGGTAAAAATGAAAAGCGCGCTTGCTTTTACTACCATTTGGGACAGTGTATTGGTTGTTGTGATCATCCCGTTTCAAAAGAAACCTACCAAAAGCAAATTAATCGGATTAAACGTTTCTTTAATGGTGAAGTCGGTCCAATTAAAAACGACTTGAAGCGCAAGATGTCTGAAGCAGCTGATAAGCTAGAATTTGAACAAGCTGCTGATTTACGCGATCAGATTGAATATATTGAGACAACCGTTGAAAGACAAGCTATTATGAGTCAAGATTATGATAATATGGATGTCTTTAATTTCTATTATGATAGGGGATGGATATCTATACAAACCTTTATGTTAAGACAGGGTTCTATTCTTAAACGTAAAGCTGCTCTTTTTCCTAGTTATGGTGAAAAAGAACCAGATCATGAACTAACAACTTATATTGCTCGCTTCTATAAAGAGCAATATAATGTTATTCCAAAAGCTATCTTAGTCCCTGCTTCTGTTGATCAAGAGGTTTTAGAAGAAGTCTTTGAAATTCCTGTTCAAACACCTCTTAGAGGAAAGAAAAAGGCAATGCTCGATTTGTGTGAAAAAAATGCTAAATTAGCTTTAGATGAGAAATTCCGCTTAATTGAAGCTAGCACACGTAAAACGCTGGGCGCCATCGAAGAGTTAGCAGAGGCCCTTCAAATTGAACAGGCTAATCATATTGAAGCATTTGACCACTCACATATCCAAGGTGTTCATACGGTCTCGGGGATGGTTGTTTATCAAGAGGGTAAACCAGATCGCAAAAATTACCGTAAATTTAAGATTAAGAGTGGAGATGGAGCCAATGAATTTGCTCATTCTCAAGAAGTAATCAGGCGTCGTTACACTCGCTTGCTCAAAGAAAAAAAACCATTACCTGATTTAATTTTGATGGATGGAGGGATTATACAAGTAAGAGCCGCTAGAGATGTCTTGGAAAATGAGTTAGGATTAGCTATCCCCGTAGTCGGTATGGTTAAAAATGATAAACACAAGACGGCCTCCTTACTGGAAGGTTACACTGAAAAGATAGTCGACCTTGATCCGCGTTCCCAAGCCTTCCACTTTATTCAAAGAGTGCAAGAAGAAGTTCATCGGTATGCAATATCTTATCACCGAAAAGTACGTGCTAAGAGTCAGGTGGCTTCTATTTTAGATACTATACCAGGAGTTGGCCCGGCTACACGCTCTAAACTTTTAAAACACTTTAAATCATTACAAAAAATTAAAGAATCTGATGTAGACACTCTGCGTAGATTGGGCATTTCCCGTCCGACCTCAAAACGAATTCTCGAATTTCTTAATGATTCTAATAACTGATAAGAAAAACCTTGCATAATTGGCACTGACCCCGAATAGTGAGACAAACATAAAAACACCTCCGTTGAATTCGTGTGAAATGAATTTAATGGAGGTGTTTGATTAGGGTTAATCACCTAGCTTATTCTGCAGAAACAAAATGGAAATGTATTGAATTGAAAAATGAAAGCCGGACTAATAAACAAATAATGGATGAATTAAACATTAAGAACACATCTCAAGTAAAAACTTGCTGGCGTTGGGATCGTTAAGGTCAAACCTAGCGCTTCAATCAAGCTGGAGGTAAAGAATAGACTTATGGCAAAGGATTAGAAGAACTTAGCGAGATAGATCCACTCAAAATCAAATTAAAACGTCATCAAGCAGCGATGGATGTCCTAAAAAAACACAAAGTGTTGAAGAGGAGTGGGTACCAAAAGTAGTCGTCGAAACGGTTGAAAGTTTAAAAGCACATGTTTCGGTGAGTTTAATCCTCTCCTGCTAAGGGATCGCTCGATCTACTTATTATCGTTAGAAAGTTCGTGTAAATGCTAACCTAGAAAATGAAGGGAAAATTAAAATTGGACAATTATGTAAGAAACAGCCTTTCACCTATGGTTACCGTAAAATCACCCATTTAATCAACTTAGAAACAGAAAAAACTGTTAATCATAAGCGAGTTCAACAAAAATTAGGCTAGGTGTCACCGGTTCAATACCGACAACAAACAGCCTAACAAAGGTGTTCTTTATTCTGTCCCATTTATGGGGTGCAGTGCCAAATCATGCAAGGTTTTTATAATTATTCTTAAGAAATAGAAAGCATTATATTAGCCATTTGTATTTAAAATACTTTCGTCAGTCTCTAAAGTCATTTCTTCAGGTTCACGTAAGAAGGTAAAGCCTTCACCATCCACTTGTTGAACATCGTTAACCGCAATAAATGCTTTAGGGTCAATATTATGAACAATCTTTTTAACCGCCATTAGCTGACGATTGGAAACCACCACATATAATATTTGTCGTTGAGCCTTTGAGTAGAAGCCATAACCAGAGAAGATAGTAACCCCGCGCTTAACTTTATCCATAATTTCATTACCAATTTCTTCATGTTTTTCTGAAATAACAAACAGTGCATTTTTAGGATTGTAACCTGTAACCCAGAAGTTTAAGATTCGGCTATACAGGAGAATCCCAACAATGGAAATAGCGCCTTTTTCTAGACCAATCGCAAAAAATAATAAGGAAATAATCACTCCATCAAATATTAGTAAAGCATTTGAAACGCTAATTCCAACATACTTATTCAAAATTAAAGCAAGAATATCTGTACCTCCGGTTGATCCACCGCCACGAATGACAATTCCCAATCCTGTTCCCATAATTACCCCTGATACTAAAGGAGCAACTAATTGGTTATCTGGAATGAAAGGGGTAGGCTGAACGACTTTTAAAAAAAACGAAAGTGCAGCAATTGATAAGAGCGTATAAACAATCGTCATTTTACTCAATAATTTCCAACCAATAATCAGAATAATCACGTTTAAAACGAAGGCGGTCTTAGGAATATCAAAGTTTAGAGTATAGTGAAGAAAGAGGGTAAAACCAGTAACTCCGCCATCTCCCAACTCGTTCGGTAAAGATACTAAGTTGATAGCTAATGCGACTAAGAATGTTCCGACGATTGTCATTAATAATGACGATATGATATTTTTCATTTTTACACTTCCTATCTTCTTTTATAAATGGCTTTTCTTATAATTGTTTGAATCCAGTAAAAACGACACAAATGTCGGTTTTCACTTGTCTCGTTTTTGATTCCTTATAGCTACATTGTTTGCAATTTTTCAAGGATTAACTCATTAACGACTTGGGGGTTTGCTTGACCTTTAGTTTTTTTCATAACTTGTCCTACAAAAAATCCAACAGCTCGATCTTTTCCATTCTTATAGTCTTCAACGGATTGTGGATTATTTTCAATAATATCTTCAATCAAAGGTTTCAATTGGGCTGGATCTGAAAGTTGAGCCATTCCTTGAGCTTCAACAATTTCTTTAGCGTTGCCCCCTTCTTGAGCTAATATTTTGAAGAGTTTTTTGGCAATTTTGGAAGAAATTGTTCCTTTATCAATTAGTTGGATCATTTCTGCTAAATTCTTAGGAGTTAAAGCTGTTTGAGAAAGCTCAAGCTGTTGTGCATTTAGATAAGCAGATACTTCTCCCATTAACCAGTTGGAAGCTTGCTTTGCATCTGCTCCTTCTTGAATAGTTTCTTCAAAGAAATCTGACATTTCCTTTTGAAGGGTTAAGACCATGGCATCGTATTCCGGAAGCTGATAATTCTCAACATACTTTTTACGACGCACTTCTGGCATTTCTGGCATCGTTTGCTGGACTTGATCAATCCATTCTTGTGAAATAGTTACCGGTGGTAGATCTGGTTCAGGGAAGTAGCGGTAATCTGCCGCCCCCTCTTTAGTACGCATTAGAATCGTTTGTCCTGTTTTCTCGTCATAACGACGTGTTTCTTGATAAATGATACCACCAGATCTTAAAATATTTTCCTGACGTTTTTCTTCAAACTCTAAACCTTTGCGAACATAATTAAAGGAATTTAAGTTCTTGATTTCAGTTTTTGTCCCGAAAGCTTCTTGGCCAAAAGGTCGAATTGAAATATTACCATCGCAGCGTAAAGAGCCCTCTTCCATTTTCACATCCGAAACGCCTGTATACATTATTCTCTCCCGTAAGGCTTCTAGAAAGGCGTGGGCCTCTTTAGGGGAACGAATATCTGCTTCGGTAACAATTTCAATTAATGGCGTACCTTGGCGATTTAAATCAACATATGAATAGCCGTCCACTCCGTGTGTGTTTTTTCCTGCATCTTCTTCCAAATGAACACGTTCAATACGTATCCGACGTTTTTTTCCTTCTACTTCAATATCCAGGTATCCATTAGACCCGACCGGTTGATCAAATTGAGAAATTTGGTAGGCAGATGGATTATCCGGGTAAAAATAATTTTTACGATCAAACTTCATCTGCTTAGCTACCTGGCAATTTAAAGCTAGAGAAGCTTTCATTCCGTATTCTATCGCTTGGCGATTCATAGTCGGTAACGCTCCCGGATAGCCCCAATCTTTCTCATTGGTATTGGCGTTGGGATCCACACCGAAGCCAACAGGTGAGGAAGAAAAGATTTTAGATTGGGTTTTTAATTCCACATGGACTTCAAGTCCGATTACTGTTTCAAAATTCATCTAGATCCTCCTATAGTTTAGGTGCTTGCTTAACAAAGTCGTGACCTTGCTCAAAATCATAAGCCATTTGGTAAAGTAAGGCTTCGCTATCCACTGGGCCTGTGAGTGCCATTCCAATAGGCAAGCCCTTGCTATCAAAGCCGGCAGGTACAGATAGACTGGGTATTCCAGCCAAATTAACCGGGATTGTCAACAAATCTGCCACATACATTTTGAGCGGATCTGAAATGCGTTCACCAATTTTGTAAGCTGTCGAATTAGTGACCGGTCCCATAATAAGATCGAATTGATCAAATACTTCTTTAAAGTCTTGAATAATTAATGAGCGCACTTGCGCTGCCTTCTTGAAGAATTTATCATAGGCGCCTGAGCTTAAAGAATAAGTCCCTACCATTAATCGTCGCTTGACTTCAGGACCAAAGCCTTCAGAGCGAGATTTTAAGTAGATTTCTTCTAAATTTTCAGCTGCTTTTGAACGATAACCGTAGCGAATACCGTCATAACGCTGTAAATTAGATGAAGCTTCCGCAGAAGCTAGTATGTAATAAACATTAATCCCGTACTCAGAGTGAGGAAGAGAAACTTCTTCAACGATTGCTCCTTTACTTGTAAAATAATCAGCTGCTTTTTCCATTGCTTGACGAACATCCGCATCAATGACCTCTGATTGATATTCTTTAGGAAAAGCAATTCGCTTGCCTTCAATGGATTGACCAATCAAACTGCTAAAATCTAATTTTTCGTCGGCTAAACTGGTCGCATCATTTGGATCATGCCCCGCAATCACTTGTAAAAGTAAAGCGTTATCTTCAACTGTTAAAGTCATCGGTCCGACTTGATCAAGACTAGAAGCAAAAGCGATCACTCCATGACGAGAAACACGACCATAAGTTGGCTTCATTCCAACAATACCTGTATAAGAGGCAGGTTGACGAATCGAACCACCGGTATCGGTTCCTAAAGCTGCTGGCACCTGTCTAGCACTTACGGCTGCTGACGACCCCCCCGAAGAGCCTCCTGGTACTCTTTCAAGATCCCAAGGATTTTTACTTGTTTTAAAATAGGAATTTTCAGTAGATCCTCCCATAGCGAACTCATCTAGGTTAACCTTACCCACTATAATGGCTCCTGCCTTTTTTAATTGTTTTATAACAAAGGCATCATAAGTTGGCACAAAATCTTCAAGCATTTTACTGGCTGCAGTTGTTTTAAAATCAGCTGTTAAAATATTATCTTTGATTGCTATAGGAATGCCTTTTAATAATTTTGAATCATTATTCGAATAGCCTTCTTCATCTGCAGCTTTAGCCACTTCAAAAGCCGGCTCTTTAAAATCTTCATAATTTAAAAAGGATTGAACAGCACTCTCCAAAGTCTCAATTTGCCGGTAGGTATGTTCAAGCAATTCGACAGCTGTAAATGTTCCTGATTCTAGCCCTTTTTTCATCTCAGTAATGGTTGTTGGGAATTTTTTCATCTTAATCTCCTTTTTCATCTTCGATAATCACTGGTACTTGAATATAGCCTTCATTTACTGTTGGGGCATTATCCAATAAGGCTCGATAAGACGGATTAGGGACTGCGATATCTTCACGATAAACATTCTTCAACTGGTTACCATGATAAGTCGGCTCGACACCTTCCGTGTTCACCTCTTGTAAATGCTCAACCATTTCAACAATCTCTTGGATATTTGGAGCAAATTGGTCCAGTTCTTCCTCACTAAAACTTAATTTGGCTAATTTTGCAACATGCTTAATTTCCTCGCGTGTAATCATTCTTTTCCCCCTCTTCTTATTGTCTAAATATATGTGATTGATACTCCGTTTCTCCTGCATTTCTACCTATATAAGCTTCTGTATCCGCATTAGAAACAATTTTAATCTCAATTGCTATGTTCTCAGGTAATGTTTTCTGCGCAGTGTCCAGCACATGCTGACTTAAAGCAGTAATTTCTGTTGTTTGATAAAACTGTGTGACTATTTCAATATCTAATGTTTTCAACTGATCGTCTGCATATAATACTTGACCGGAAATACCATTCAGATTGGGGAAAAACTCACGAATGCCTTTAGAAAAACTATCAAAATAAGCGTATTTTTCTGCTTCGACACCTGAATCAGTCATAGGTAGAGCAACTCGGTATTCATTAAGCTCTTTCCAATCAGAAACCGCATTTCCCTCACGTGAAATACCATCCAAGACAAAACTACCCCCTACAATTTCATCAGAAGGTGCCTGTCGGTATATACCCACTAGAATAGGAATAGATCTCAATTCTTCGGTTGCTCTTAAACGACCCACAATTATATTAGCATAAGCTCTTCCGCGCTCACGCATTTCTCCCATAGAGATTTCTTCTTCGTAAACAACCCCCTCTGGGTCGGTGTACTCATAACGTGAATTCATGGATAAGCCAAGAACAATACCTGCTAGCTTGTACCCTGTTTCAGTTTCAACCATAATATTTTTTTCTAAAATTTGCGATAAGTAAATAGGCGTAGATTGAACCTGAGTGACAACCTGATCTGGCCTACCGGCGTTCTCATCAATGATATTACCCTCTACATCAACCATAACCTCTTGACCATCTTCTAAAACCGAAGTTACTGTCGCTTCTTCAATAGTAGGGGATTGATTCTCAACAGTAGTATCAGTGTCAGAAGATGTTGTTTCACGATTAGCACCACCACTATCGACAGGGATAGCAGGGTTTAAGCCTGCTGGATTATTGTCTGCTTCTCTGCCTACCCAAGAAGTCAGTGTATCACCATCAATCAATTGGCCTTCTTGTAAAAAGTATTGATCGGTAGGAAACACCTCTCGTGACAAACGTAACAGACCATCTTCGAAAGCAAAGGCATTGCCCGTTGAAGATAATGTGTAGTCTGCACTAGCTGAGGGGCCGAGTTGATACTTACCATCTGTTATTACAGCTCGATAATTTTCATTAGCTAATTGGTTAGAAGTTGACCTGGCCATCACCTTCTCAGGTGTCAGTTCTGCTTCTTCTTTTTTTACCTCTAAATTATTTAAGCAACCTGACAATAAAGTAAGACAGGTTAGCAATGTGATACATTTCAATTTATTTTGCATCGTTAATTCCACTTTCTACTAATTTTTCTATAAATGTAGATTCATCTATGATTGTAACACCTAAATCCCGAGCTTTTATTAATTTACTGCCGGCTTCTGCCCCCGCAATCAATATATCTGTTTTCTTTGAGACTGAGCCGGTTACATTTGCTCCTAAATTTTGTAAAATTTGCTTTGCTTCATTACGAGTATAAGCATTCATACTACCAGTTAGAACAATAGTCTTTCCTTTAAATTCATTGGTCTGTTGAGTGCCAATCACGGTTGTTTGAAAATCGGTTTTGACACCTATTTTTTTTAAACGATCAATCAATTTTAATGAAGACTCTTGTTGGAAATAATGAACCAGTGATTGAGAGATGATTTCACCTATGCCCTCAATTTGACCGACTTGTTCTGCCTCGGCAATCATCACTGTTTCTATTGTACCAAATTCTTCGGCAATTAGGCGAGCAGCTTTTGCACCGACATGACGAATTCCCAAAGCAAATAGTAATCGATCTAATCCCCTATCCTTAGACTCATTAATCGCTTGGATCAAGTTGTTAGCTGACTTTTCTTTAATCTTATCAAGTTTTAAAAGGTCTTCTTGCTTGAGATAATAAAGATCAGCCGGATTTTCAATCAAATGATGGTCCAATAATTGCTCAACAATTTTTTCACCCAGACCATCAATATTCATGGCTAATCGGGAAACAAAATGAGTAATCTGAGCCAACCTTTGGGCGGGACAGTTAGGATTAACACATCTTAAAGCCACTTCATCTTTAATTTTCACTAGCTCTTCATGACATTGTGGACATTCGGTAGGAATAGCTACCGGTCGATCATCTCGCTTTCTTTTAGTTAGATCAACCTCTAATATTTCGGGAATAATATCTCCTGCCTTATGGATAACGACTTGATCACCTATATGTAAATCAAGTTTTTCAATAAGATCTACATTATGAAGACTTGCTCTTTGAACAGTGGTTCCTGCCAATTGAACAGCCTCCATAATAGCGGTAGGGGTAACTACTCCAGTTCTACCCACTGTCCAATCTACATTAAGTAAAGTTGTTTGAGCAACTTCTGCTGGAAACTTGTAGGCAATTGCCCAACGGGGCGCTTTAATAGTATGCCCCAATTTTTCTTGATATTCAAAAGCATTGACTTTAATAACCACTCCATCAATCTCATAGGGTAATTGGTGCCTTTTTTGGCCAACCGTTTGGATAAACTCCCATACTTCATTAAAATTATGACATTCTTTTCTAAAAGAGTTCGTTCTTAAGCCAACAGCTTCCATCTCTTCTAGGAGTTCTCCTTGAGAAGTTGCCTCTATATCCGATTGACTAGAGCAATTATACATAAATATGTTTAGTTGCCTCTTTGCTGCCTTTGCGGGATCTTTCTGTCGCAATGCACCAGCTGCCGCATTGCGAGGATTAGCCAAGGGACTTTCCCCTGCCTCATCTCTTTGTTCATTTAATTTTAAAAAGACCTCTTTAGGCATATAAGCTTCTCCTCGAAATTCACCTGAAATGGGCTTTCTCAGTCGTAATGGTAAGGAATGGATTGTTCGTAGGTTTTGAGTAATATCTTCTCCCGTTTGACCATTACCTCGTGTAGCTCCTCGAACAAACAAACCATCTTCATAAGTTAAGGCAATGGCAAGACCATCGATTTTACACTCACAGATAAAAGAATGCTGAGACCCAACCACTTCTTCTACCTTTTTAATAAAAGCGTGTATGTCTGCTTCATTAAAAGCATTACTTAAAGAGTACATGGTTTGAGCATGTTTAACCTTTTGAAAACCTTCTAACAGCTGGTCACCCACTCTCTGACTAGGTGAGTCCAAAGTGACCCACTCCGGATACTTAGCTTCAATCATGAGCAATTCTTGATACAGCTCATCATACTCTGCATCCGTAATTAATGACTGATCCAATACATAGTAAGAGTAAGCATAATTATTTAATTTTTCTTTTAAAGCATCTAAACGTTGTCTTTCTTTCTGCTGATTAGACATCAGGAGCCTCCTAATCTGATAACTTAGTAATTGGAGCAAATGCTGCCATTAACTGTTTAATTCCTTGCTCTGGAAAAGCTACTTTTAAAATTTGGTCGCTAGCTGACTTGTCAACTTTTACAATTGTCCCTTGACCCCAAGCTTTGTGGTCCACTTTGTCTCCCACTTGCCAGTTAATCATTTCTAGACCTTTGACATTTGAAGTTGCTTGGAAAGCTCGCTTCTTCTTAACGGGAGCCGAAGGGGGACTTAACTTAACTCTATTGGCTTGGTTTTTTCCTCGATTATTTGCAGTAAATCTTTTGACTCTTCCTGGAAGTCCAATATGGTCAAGTAAATCTTGTTCAATCTCATCTATAAATCGACTAACTAAATTTTGCTGATAACGTCCGTATAGTAGACGATTGGATGCTGCTGTTAAATATAATATTTCCTCAGCGCGTGTCATTCCTACATAGGCTAATCTTCTTTCTTCCTCTAAATCTTCTTCATTATCAAAAGAACGATAGGATGGGAAAATCCCTTCTTCCATTCCAACAATAAAGACAACCGGAAATTCTAAGCCCTTGGCTGCATGTAGAGTCATCAAAGTGATACCCATTTGTTCATCCTCTTCTTGGTTATCACTAACCAAAGACAATTCTGTAAGGAATTGAGTCAATAAAGCTGTTGATTGATTAGTATCGTCCTCACTTTCCACTGCTGACTCAAATAGATCCAAAGCAACATTTGAACCTGATATTTCTAAAATTGCTTGCGATTCGATAGTGCTTTGATCTTGATTTTGAAAATCAGGATCTTTTTCTAACAGTAAACTATGATCCTCTTGGTCAAAAAGTTTAGTTACTGAAGCAAATTCTTCTAAGTTTTCTAAGCGAGCTCGACTTTCAAGAGTGCCTTCTTCAATTAAAGCCTGAGTATAGTTTGAAAGCTGCCACACTTGCTCTACTAGTTCACTCATAGAGAGATATTTTGCTTGTTCTTGAAGATTTTTAACCATTTGAGCAAACGTTTGTAATTTCTTTTGTACTGCTTTAGATAGTTGAGACTGATCTAAATAATCGATCGCCATGAACCAGGGTAACTGAATCTGAGCAGCAAAATTTGATAACCGCTCGATAGTGGTATTTCCAATTCCACGTTTAGGAACATTCACAATTCGATTAAAGCTAAGGTTGTCAGCGGGGTTATTAATTAACCTTAAATAAGCCAAGGTGTCTTGGATTTCTTTACGAGCATAAAACTTCAAGCCCCCAATAATTTTATAAGGTAAATTGGCTTTTAACAGCTGGTCCTCTAAAGAGCGTGACTGAGCTTGAGTTCGATAAAGAATAGCAAAATCATCATTTTTTAAATTAAAACGATCTTTAAGCTCAATAATTTCTTGAATAACAAAAAGCGCCTCCTCTGAGTCGTTGTCTGAATGATAAAACTTAATCTTGCTTCCTTTGTCCTTATTAGACCATAATTTCTTAACTTTACGATTTCGATTATTTTTAATCACACTATTAGCTGCAGCTAAAATATTTTGACTGGAACGGTAGTTTTGTTCTAATAGAATCGTTTTAGCTTGAGGAAAGTCAGATTCAAAGTTTAAAATGTTTTCCATATTTGCGCCGCGCCAGCCATAAATAGATTGATCAGCATCTCCTACTACACAAATGTTATTAAGAATTCCTGTTAATAATCGAATGAGTTGATACTGAGTATTATTGGTATCTTGGTACTCATCAACATGAATATATTGAAACTTATGCTGATAAAAGTGACGGACATCATCATATTCTTCTAATAATTTAACAGTATTAAGAATCAAATCATTAAAATCCATGGCGTTGGCTTGTTTTAATTTTGTCTGATAAAGTTGATAGACTTTTGCATAAATTTCTTCAACAAAATTACCGGCAGTTTGTAAATAATGTGCTGGGCTTTTACCTTCATTTTTTGCTTGTTCAATTTGCCATAGAAGATTCTTATCTTTAAATTGTTTGCTATCTAAATTTAATTCTTTTAACACTTGACGCATCAAAGTTAGTTGTTCAGATGGGTCTACGATTGAGAAATTTCGTTGATAACCGATTTTTTCGCCCTCTCTTCTAAGTATCCTCACACACATTGCATGAAATGTTGAGACCCATATAGAGTCTGCATCTGGGCCAACTAAGTTTTTAATCCGCTCTTTCATTTCATTTGCGGCTTTATTTGTAAAAGTAATAGCCAATATATTCCAAGGATTTACTCTTTCTTCTTCAACAAGATAAGCGATTCGGTGAGTAAGAACCCGTGTTTTTCCTGAACCTGCCCCAGCGGCTATTAACAGCGGTCCCTGGGTAGTCAATACAGCCTCCTTTTGCTTATTATTTAATCGACCTATACTTTCTAATAAATTCATATTATCACTCCATTTCACCAACGCTTCCAATATTTGATATTATATCAAAAATAAGAACAATCTCCTATGTCCTTTATAGCCTTCTCCCAACTCCTCATAAAATAAAAAGAAGCCAAGGCTATCCCTTCAGCTTCTTAATTCTATTGAATTTTATATAATCCGGTCATTTCAATTTGCCGATCACACGATATTAAACTATCTCCCGTTATGATTACCTGTCCTTCCAAATGATTGTGTAATTGTCCAGGAAAATTTACTAAAGCAAAACCCCAATCTGTGCGAGACATATATTGTGTCATGACATTTTCTATATTTAAATATTCTAAAGGAATCGCTATAGCTGCTGCTGATTTTACTTTTAAGGTAGGCAAAGGCAAGCCTGACAGCGCTCGCATACACGCTTCGAATTGCGATATGGACATCGAGCCGATTGTAAAAGTTGCCGCTTGCGATAAGCCAATCGAAGCTTGATTGATGTAAATAACACCAGAAGATGTAATAAAGAACTCTAATGTCAAAGCCCCAATCAATGTAAGTGACTCAGCAATTAATCGGCCTAATCGGTTGATTTCATTAGAAACCTCATCAACAATACGCGCAGGATACCTTACTTGTGTACCAATAATTAACCCTTTATCTACTAATTCAAAGGGAGGATAAATCAATAATTCTCCTCGCTCATTTCTGACAACAGTCAAAGAAACTCTCTTCTCAACTGGAATCCAAGCCTCAAGTATACATGTTGCTTGCTCAACTTTCTTCTCTGCTAAAGGTAAATCATCCTCATTGAATAGAAGAATGTGGTCCTTGGCTTGATTCAAATGTCGTTGTCCTGACTTAAGAACACAAGGATAACCTATATATTCTATCGCTTCTTTAATATCTTCAATGGAAGTCACCATTGAAAAAGGTGCTACTAAACTTTTAGTAGAGTCTAAATAAACTTTTTCAATTAAACGGTCTGTTGTAATTGCAACTAAATCTTCTGATAAAGCCAAGTCAGTATATTCTTCCAATAATTTATAATGTCGGTTTGATAAAATACCTGGTTCAATATATATCATATCCACTAAGCTTGCAAATTCGATTAAACTCTCGTCTTGATAGTTAGCATCGACTATTTGCCAATAAGAAAATTGTTTGACCGGGTTTTCATCATGACTCACCATGCTTGCTACACGATACCCCAATCTTCCGGCCTCTTGGGCCAGTAAAGCGGTTGTAAGTGAGTCTCCAATAATACCAATCATACTTCCTGGTTGATGTCTTCGAACCATTTTATCCCTCCCATCATATTATTCTTTTTATGGTTGATCATATTGATCCAATTGCCACTCTTCAATCATATTTATTAATTTTTCTCCGTAATTTGGATCGGTTGCATAACCCGAATCTTGTAATGCCTGAGCTTGTGATTGGAAATCCTTGGCTTGTAATACAGCTTGATATTGATTAGGATCCCAAGAAGTTCCATTAATCATTAAAAGAGCGTGCTCACGCATTGATGCTTGTCTAGAAGGATACACCTTAAAATAATCCTTAATCTCAACCCACTCGCCATCAAAAAACTCCATTGTTGGATAGAGTGCAGAATTAGGATCGTCAGCACTTGTTTTTACACCATATAGATTATTATGCTGGCTAGCTAATTGACTTCTACCAAAGTCCGATTCTAAAACAGCTTGAGCTAAAGACACAGAAGCATAGACACCAAACTCTCTTTGTAAAGCTTGGGCAGTTGGGACCAAATCTGCAATAAATTGTTCTTTGAGCAAGTGATCTGATTGATAAAGCTCATTTTGATAAAAATTAGGAGCCGGTTGTGACATCCAACGAAATAACAACACAAAAAGTAAACTAATAAAGATAATCATAAAGAAGCTTAAACATCCTAATCGTTTAAAGAAAGCTTCCTGCCATTTTTTGAATTGTTTAAGTTTCTTATTATTTTTCAAAGTTTTTTTTCTGGGTCTATGAGCTTTTTTGCGTTTTCTTTGCACCAAATAGCTTCACCACTCTATTTTTATTCTTCGACAGTGTCTCTTACTTTATCACTTTGGTCATCAAACCATTGTAAGAGTTTTACCTCATCAGTTTCTAATTGTTGTCTCAAAACTCCAGGTAGACGAATTTCTATTATATCGTTGTATCCCCAAAATTGATAATCTGCAATTAATTGCAAGATCATTGTGTTCTGTTGGTTTTCTGAGCTTTCACTCTGATGCCATTCTAAGCGTACCATACCATGGTTAACCCAAGTCTTGGCGATTTGATATTTAAGATAGAGGTATTCTCCAACAGGATTAGCTGAAACCTCTGGAATTATTTCAGCATTTCGCACAACTTTTTGAACAAGCATCCATTCATAGTCAGTAAATAAAGTCGATATTATTTGGATATTTTCAAATTTTAAACCTTGTTCTCCTTTTTTCCATCGGTCCCAAGATTGAGGACTAATGCCTAACTTTTCCGCATAAAAAGCTTTTTCAGTTTGAAATTTCTCTTTAATAGCATGAATAACGATTTGTATCAGTGTAGGACTCATTGAAATTCCTCCCTTTTTCTCTATTATACACCTAAAAAGTGATGTGAGAAGTGGAAAAGCTCTTAAAAATAGAAAGACTTCTTAAATTGAAGTCTTTCTATCTCAAAACTAATCATTTGAATAAACCTTTTAATAATAATACCAAGCACCATTTTCATCTTGATACCAGGTGCCTCTACGGTATTCATCGCCAAACCAGTAATAATTTTCTGTTTGCTTGCCATTATATAAATTATCTGTCGGCTCTACACCTGTTTCAACCGATGTAACAGGTGGGGTTACTACTGCTTGAGTAGTCTGAACTGGTTCTTGCGTCACCTCAAGAGTAGTTTCATTTTCTAAGATCTCAGCACCTTCTTGGTTCGCTAAATATTGTATGAGTATATCATTAATTGTTTGGCTTATCTTACCATTCATTTCATAAGGTTCAGTGAATTTTTTTGTAAGAACTACATAAATATAGTCTTCTCCTGCTGCTTGAGCAATCCCGGCAATATGTTGAAGTTGTGGGTTTTCTTCGGTAGTTAATAATTCGTAACGTTGAGTCACATTAGCATTATAATTGGGAAATTTATCTGTGAATGGTGAGAGATTGACTGATTCTTTCAGCAAGTCGTCATATTCTCCATCAATCAATTCGTTTTTAGCTAATTTGACAAGTAAATTAGCTAAGTCCGTTACATCAGTGACTGCACCCGTTATGTAACTATCTTCTTCAATAGCTAATGGAGCGTTCATACGAGTAGCAAAATATCCAGACTCTTTTAACCAGTAGTTAAAGCGGTTGACACCCTCAGCAAGCTGAACGAGATGATTCATGGCAGAGGCATCTCCTGATTGAATAGTTAAATCAATCAACTCTTGGACTGTATAGGAATCTCTAGCTTGACTTGCCACTTGTCCTGTATCCCCAGAAGCAATTAATTGTGTTTTAACAGGGATTTCTTGGTCAAGAGTAATTGTTTCTTCTGCTAGCAATTCATAGGTACGTTGTAAAATAAACCAAGCGATTAGACGATCAGCCTCCATTGTTTGGTTTTCATAAACAAAGGGTGCTTTATCTCCTAGCTGTTGAATTTGTAAAGCTACTGTTTCCTGATTAGAAAAGTAATTGGTAACTATTTGATTAAACTGATCAATTCTTTCTGCTTGATCTTGCTTATTTGGTACTTCATAAGCGATGCGTTCTGAAAAATTCTCTGCACTTATTAAAAGCTCTTGTTGACTTGTATCTTCACCAATCACTGATAAAGCGGGATCATTAAAGGATAATCTAAGTTTCTTGCCTTCTTTAAAAAGAGAAAACTCATCCTTCAATTCTGCTTCAGTCTCATTATATTTCACTTTAAAGTTAAATGTTTCTTGATCTACATCAGAAAGAGAGTTGGCAAAATCGAGATTAACTGTAATCATCGGATAAGCATCCACATCTACCTTTGATTTTTCTATTTCAAAAACAGTATCTTCTACAGTGGTTGTTTGATTTTCTTCTTCTGATTTTACTTCAGAAGAAGAATTATCTGAAGTAACATTCATTGTTTTTTCAGTATCCTTTGGAAGTTGAGAAGTCTCAGTTTCTTGGACAGGTTGTTCACTATTTTGATTTATTATTGGGTCCAAATAACTCTTAACCATGCCTACCAATTGAGGTCCGTAAACAAACATTAAAAAAAAGGCTGCCAATAAAATTAACCATTTGACAATAGTCCAAAGCGTTTTACCAAAACTAGTCTTTTTAGTTCTAGGGACAATATAATCTTCAGCATTATCGGTGGATTCATCAGAAAATAATGAGCCAGTGTACGGATAAGATAAAATTTCGTCTGCCCTTTTCTTAAAAGCTTCTTCTGAATCCTCTTCCGATTCATTGCCTTTTGAATTTGATTGAAGTGAACGTTCATAAGCTAATTTAGCTTCTTTTTCTGCTTCTGCTAATTCTTTTTCAAGAGATCGCCTAACAGGAACGTGCTGTCTATTGTCTTTGATAGCTTGAGAATGTTTTTCATTATCAGCTACTTCATTTAGACCACGGATATCTTTTTCAACTGATATTTCATCATTAGGTTTTCTCTTTTTCAATAAACTCTGTTCTTTTTTATCTGCTTGATTAAATCTATAACCGCAGTACGCACATTGGGTCTTACTACGGACATTCCGTCCACAATTTGGACACTTCATTTGATTGCCTCCTCTTAGATAGTCGCTCTATAATTGGTTCTTAACTTAAACCATTGTAGCATATTCTTAAAGGGCTTAACAATACGGGACTGATTAATCAAGTCCCTTGAGAGCTTCTACCATATTAATACGTTTTATTTTTTGGTGCATGATCAGCATAACAGAACTTGAGAAAATAAATGTAAGAATAAAGGATATTAAAAAGGATGCTAGGGTTGCCCTAGGATAAAAGAGCATTGAATTCATTTGCATCTGTTTCATAATAATATGTGTAAGCACGCGTCCAGCTATCAAGCCAAAAAAAGAACCTAATACTGTGATTATAAAGATTTCCTCATAGACATACAAACTCACTTCTCTTGCATAAAAACCTAAAACTTTGATAGTGGCCAGTTCACGATTTCTCTCTTCTATATTAATATTGGTCAAGTTATACAAGACCACAAAAGCTAAGGCTGCCGCTGAAACGATTAAAACAATTGTAATGACGTATAAACTATCCATCGTCTTGCTAACTACTTCTTCTATATTAGTTATATTAACGATAGCTTGAACATCCTCATTATCTTGTAACTGGTCTTCTATACGAGTCACTTTGGCATTAGCTTCATATTTCAGTAAAAAAGCATTAATTTGAGCGGGCTTTTCAAACACCTGATTGTAGTCACTTTCTCCCATATAGAGATAATGATTGACATAGTTTTCTGCTGCTCCCTTTAAAGGAATCGTATAATTTTCATCGTCCATTTTAAAGATAGCTTTAGAGTTGGGTTTTAAGTTGAATAACTCAGCTAATCGTTCTGTATAAAGAGGTCCTGCTTCATCTAAATCAACTGGTTCAGCCACTTTATCATCTCCACCTTGTCTTACAAATACAAAGTCTTTAAATGATTGAACATCACCTAGCGGAACTATTAAATTGACATTTTCTTTTTCAACATCATTTTCTAATTCTAAGGATTCTGAACGGATTGGATAATACGCTTCAATGCCTTCGTAATCTGCTAATTCATCTTGCAGTTTTTGAGTTTGGTATTGGCCTAAATCTTCATTCAAGACCAGGGTAGCATCATAGCGTTGTAATTGCTCAAATTGATTAGAAAGCAAACCTGAAATAGTATCACTAATTCCAAAACCAGTGAGAATTAACATTGAACAGCCTGCTACACCAATGAAAGTCATGAGATTTCTTCCTTTATATCTGAAAAGGTTTCTCAAAGTCATTTTACGATTAAAAGATAAGCGTTTCCAAAACTCAGTCCAATTTTCAAGTAAAATTTGTTTACCTTGTTTAGGGGGTTCAGGTCTTAAAAGTTGTGCAGGAGCTTGCTTTAACAATACATAAGGTGTATATATTGCTGGTATCAGTGTACAAGCTAAAGCAATGGCACCGACAATCATATTCCAATATAAAGAGCGAGGAATCAATGGGTTAGCCAAATAAAACATGGAATTATATGCTTGTAGAATAATTGGTGGAAAGATACGATAGCCCAAAGATATTCCTAAGACTATTCCAATCACTCCTGCTAACCCAGCATACACCACAAATTTTAAGATTACTTGCCAGCGATGGTATCCCATTTGTTGCATGGTTCCCATATAGTTTCTTTGTTCACTTGACATGCGCTTAACAGTTGTGAAAACAACTAAAACGGCAATAGCAAAAAAGAAAACTGGAAACAAATTAGAAATAACATTCAATTTTTCCGCATTTTCTTTCAGCGATTTATAAGCTGCATCGTCTTGACGTGTCAACACATGATAAGTCGGTTCTTTTAAATCTGCTTCTAATTCTTTAAGTTCCTCAAGTGCTAATTGTCCTTCTCTTAATTCTAGATTATTCTCAGCAATACTATCTGCTACAGCTTTTTTTGAGCGACTCAGTTGATTTTCTCCGAAAAACAACTCATTACTAGCCATTAAGCTTTGTTCTTGACCTTCCAACAACTCTGCTTGTTCTTCAGGCTTTCCTAAAGCTTGAGGATTATTAGAGTCTATATTGCCTTCTAGAGACTGCTGCAATAAGTTTTCTTCAATTTGACTAAATTCTATCTTAGCTTCTTGAAGGTCTTGTTCAGAATCTATCAGTGTCTTTTCGACTTCGGAGATTTTTTTATTTGCCGCCTCAAAGTCATTATTAGCTTCTTCTAAATCTGAACTAACCTCATCATATTTAGCTTGAATATCCTTTTTACTGGCTTCCAAACGCTGTTTTGGACGATTAGCTAACAAATCTTCTAATTTAATTTTTAGTTGATCGAGCCTTGATTGATAAGCTGGTTCATAAGCTCTCTTTCTATTATTACGTATCCAATAGAAAACTTCACTATAGTAACTGGCTTGTATTTGATCTTCTTGAATTAACCCAAAAACAGAATGGTCGAGGCCTCGATTAATGCGTTCATAATAAAGTGGTGTTTGAACAAATCCAACAACTTCAAACTCATTTGTTATCAATTCACTATCTTTTATTGAAAAGATTGAATCTGAATTATCACTATCTATAGCGTCTTCACTTGCTCGTTGGTTCAGAGTGATTTTTACCTTATCTCCAACTTTGACAGACTCGTTTGGATCAGTATTAATTAAATCAAGATACTTACTATCCAATGTGATTTCAGAAGCTTTCTGTGGAAATCTCCCTTCAACCAATTGATAATATTTTTTATCTTGTTCATTGATACCAAAAACTTTGATGGGTTGAGTACTTGGCTCAACCATACCAATAACTGATTTAATGGGACGTAACCGAAGTTCTGCGCCATCTTTTAAATTTTTAATTTCTTTAATGTCATTATCATTAATACCTTGAGTAGATAATATACGACCGTCGGGCAAATCATAAGTTTCATAATAGTCACGCGCGGTTTCTACCATAGCTGGTCCTGTTGCTTTGATTCCAATAAAAAAAGCAACTCCTAGACTAATAATAGCTAATATCGATAAGAATCGTGGGAAACTTTTTAATATCTCACGAAAGATATCCTTTATGAGCGATTTCATGTTACCTCCTTTCTACCAATGTAAATCTAATACATTAGTAGGATGCGGATTTTTGACGATTTCTTCTACTTGTCCATTACGAATTTTAATCACACGGTCTGCCATTTTCGAAATCACCGTATTATGAGTGATTACCACAACAGTTGTACGTGTTTCTCGACATGTATCTTGTAATAATCTCAAAATTTGTTTGCCGGTTTCATAATCTAAAGCACCTGTAGGCTCATCACAAAGAAGAATTTTGGGTCTACCTGCTAAGGCCCGCGCAATAGAAACTCTCTGTTGCTCTCCACCAGATAGCTGAGCAGGAAAACTATCTAATCGATGTCCTAACCCTGCTTCTTTAAGTACGGTTTCTGCTTGCATATTACTTTTAGCAATGTGGATCATTAATTCCACATTTTCTTTAGCTGTTAGGTTAGGAACTAAATTATAATTTTGAAAGACAAAACCAACGTTATTTCGCCTAAAACGCGTTAACTGCTTAGCCTTGTATTTAGCAATGTCTTCTCCATCTATAACTACCTGTCCGGAGGTCGCTTGATCCATTCCACCTAAGATATTTAGTGTAGTTGATTTACCAGCTCCGGAAGGACCTAAAATAACCACAAACTCTCCCTCATCAATTGTAAAACTGACTCCATCATTTGCTCGTGTAACGACTTCGCCAGTTTTATATTCTTTAACAACTTCTTTTAATGCAATATAAGACATTCTTACTCCCTGCCTTTCTTATTCAGAACAATAATATACCAGAACTGTAAGATACTGACTCGTAGGATCAACGGAAGAAGGGTAGTCTTCGGGAAGTCTAAAACTTTGAATCAATTGAACCTTCTTGCCACTTAAACGCCCAGCTTCATTCATATCCTCAATAAATTTATCTTTTGAGTAAGCTGAATGGTTTGTGGATAAGACACACAAACCTCCTGCTTTCGTTATTTTAAACAAATCTTTAGCCATTTTTATATAATCAGTTAAGGCTGAAAAAACATAACGTTTGGTTCGGGCAAAACTAGGAGGATCACATACCACCATATCAAAATCTTTTGAAGAGCGTTTGACATAGTCAATATAATCAAACACATCCATAATTCTAATCTCGTTAGATAAATTGTCAGCGTCCAATTGATTAATTAAGAAATTTTCTTTAGTTAACTCTAATGAACGGTTAGCTACATCTACACTGATAGTATTACTGGCACCACCTAGGCTAGCTGCAACTGAAAATGCACCCGTGTATGAAAAAAGATTTAACACAGACAAGCCTTTTGCTTGCTCTTGAATATACTGTCGTACCTCTCTTTGATCAAAAAAAAGGCCTGTCATCCAATCCTGACCTAAATAAATAGCATACTTTCGATTCTGTTCTTTAATAATTAGAGGCTGTTGGGCTTCTTTTCCGGTAACATGTCCCATTGCTTTTTCACTATCACCTATTGGAAAACGCTTGGTTTCGTATATACCTGCAACTTCAAGTGGAGATTCTAAAAGAATTTCAAGCCACCAATCGCGATACTCATAAGCACCTTTAGAATACCAGTTGATTTGAATGAAATGGTCATACCAGTCGATTGATATTCCTCCTAATCCATCTCCTTCACCATTGAATAAACGAAAACCCGTTGTTGTAGGGTCGTCCAATAGAGATTGTCTACGTTCAACAGCTTCTTGAAAGTAAATTGAAAAGAGTTCTTTGGACCACAAATCTTCCAAATTTAAGCTAAAAACCCAAGCAAAGCCTTTGTTTTGCCGACCAACGAAAGCTTGCCCTTTAAAGTTATGACTGCGATCAGTAATAGAGATAATCATCCCCTCAGGTGCATCTTTAATATCATCAGGAGCTTCAAAGTCTTCTAACCTTATTAATTTTTCTCCTGCTTGAATTCTTTGACTCGCAAAATCTTTTAAATAAAAACACTTCATTCTATTACCTCTTTCATTCTTAAGATCATTTATAGTAGAAGCCTCTAGAAAACAAGCCCATTTCTTAAAGCATTACTTTTTCTCTTTTGATAGTAATTCTTCCATTAAATAGTCAGCAGCTGCCGGACTGATTGTTTTAAGACTTGTTCTTTGGGGAATAACTACTTTTTTAGGTTTAAAAGAATATTCTAATCGAACTCTTTTAGTAGTAAGTTCAGCTGTATCTTTGCTAAAAAAGTTAAAAGCTACATTTTCTACAATACCCTCCAAGGTAACATCTAAAATTTGTTTATCTGGATCAAAGTCCATGGTGAAACTCGTTAATTTATCAGTTAAACCTTGGCTCATCAAATTTAGTGTTTTATTGAACTGTGGTGTTCGGTGTTCCGTTTCCTTAACTTGTAAATGGTTAGAAAATTCGGATTCAATTTTTGTTCCGAATAAAAAATCATTCGCTTGCTCATTAATTTTAATTTGATGGTTGAATTGATTTTCCCAATCTTGATACTCGCTCATGATAGATGAAGTAGAAGGTTGAATTAAATGATCTAAACGATAAGAGATGGATAAGAAGGGGTGCTTATCAAAGAAAAGACTTGGAATATCGATTCTTTCAATATTTAAATGATATTGATCCTTCTTGAAACTTAATTGTCCCTTATCTACTCTCATTAACTTATCCCGATTAGGAATGAGCAGCAAAGAAGTCGCAGGCTTTTCATTAAGATTAACCGTCCCGATTGTTTCATTTGAAAATTCTGTATAAAGATTAGTGTACTTAGCCATTTGTTTATCAAACTGGTAATTAAAAAAAGCTTGTTTAAAATAAGCTAGGCTATCTAAAAAAGCAAATTCTTTTACATAGAACAAACGGTGTCTTCCATATGATATAAAGCCAAAATCTGCTGTCTCGGGATAATCATCTTCCATTTGAAACTTTAAATCGCCCTTCAGGTCTCCTTTTGTAACATCTACTTGGTAGGTCGCTTGCCCCATCGCTTGATTTTTATCCAGGTTGGTCCACTTCATCTTGACCTCAAATTCTTCAACCTCTTTCAAATCAATTAATGATTCTGAAAGTTTCTTAAGTAATTCTTGATCCACTTTGTTTTCTATTGATGTTTTAGTTTCTGTTAATGACTCTGTGGTTATTTGATTCGCTTTAGCAGAAATAGGAGTATATAATAAAGCTAATAATATAGTGAAAATAAAAAGCTTATTGACTAGTTTAAATCCTCTATCCATAAATCCTTCTCCTTTTTAAAAAGTCTTACTATTATTATAAATGAAGTTCAGCTTTAATACACCAACAATCTACTCTATAAAATTAGCTTCAAAAAACCTCTAAATTTGAAGTGACCCCCAAAAGTTCGAGTTAAAAACTAACTTTTGGGGGTCCTTTTATGTCTAAAAATAGGCTTCTGAATTGAAAATGAAAGTGATTGAAGGGTAT